>JBAPPP010000221.1:0-1813 GCA_049280175.1 Rhodanobacter sp. | reverse complement strand
CATCGCCGAGTACGTAATAGGCGACCTTGTTCTTGAGGAAATCAGGTTTGCTTCCGCCCTTCAACGTCCAGTCGTACCAGTCCTTGTGCAACTTGTTCATGTCGAGCAGGCTGGCTGAGCCGAACGTCAGTCCGCCGACGTTGGCCTGCGGTGTGCGCGTACCAGCGTGATCCCAAGGGCCGATGATCAGGTAGTGCTTTGCTTTCGCTGTTGCCGTGGCGTACTGGAAGTGCTCGCGGTAGAACGACAATGCGCCGGGTTGGTCGCCATCGTACTGACCGGTAATGGTCAGGATTGGCAGATCAATCTTGGCAAACTGCTGCGGGTTAGGATTGTAGCTATCCCAATACGCATCGACCGCAGGATGCGCGAGCCAGGATTGGAAACTGGGCGACGGGTTGCCGACGATCGTATCCAGATCTCTGAACGCGCGATGGCCGGAGTGCATCTTTGCGAACTGCGCGTTCCAGAGCTCATTGTCGCCGAAGATATTGTCTTGCGCGGTGCGCCCGCTGGTCAGGGTGACCCACTGCATATCGTAGGAGTAATAGATGTTGTTCAATGCCGGGAAGTCGACACCGGCCCTGGGCGATGCAGCCGGCACGATGGTGGCCAGATGCGGTGGAAATTCCTTCGCTGTCGACCATTGATCGTTACCAGCGTAAGAACCGCCCCACATCGCGACCTTGCCATTGCAATACGGCTGCTTGGCCAGCCATTCGACGATGTCCGGGCCATCCTTCGCTTCCTGCAATAGCGGCGTGAACGCACCCTCGGAGTTGCCGCGGCCGCGCACGTCAACGGTCAGGAACACATAACCGTGTGCAGCGAAGTACATGCCACGATCATGGTAGGTCTCCGAGATATAAGGCGTCAGGGTAAAGACGCACGGCAACGGCTCTTTCTGGCTCTGCGGTCGGTATAGCGTGGCATTTAGCTTGATGCCGTCACGAAGGGGTATTTTGATGCCCCACTGGAAATCGATGGGGGTGCCTTTCGCAGCATCCGGCATGGAGGGTTCGGTCAGGGCGTCAGCCGAAAACAGCACGGCCAGCAGAAGAAAGGTGCAACGAAGGAACATCTTGATTCTCCTTGGTATGTATTCGCCGTCGGGTGAAATACGCAGCAGATGGAATGCCCGCTGCTCGATGTGATCCTTCCTGTCGCAATCACTGGATTTGCCACCGGTGCTGATCAATGGCCGGTATCCCGCTTGCGCCAGCTTATCCAGCCGACGACAAGTGACCATGTCGCCACGATGAGTGGCGGCACAGCGTGCCCGTATTCGTCGTGGATGATGACGGTCGCGAGCGCGGCAAACATGACGGTGCAGCCGAGCGCCGCGCCCAACAGGCGACTCGGCGCACGGAAAAGCAGAATGGCAGCCGTGAGTTCCAGCGATCCGGTCACGAAATGGAACCAGCGCGGGTACCCCCATTTCAGGTATTCCGCGTAGATAGATCCCGGGGCGAAGATGTTGCTGAGTGAACCCACGACGAAGAAAGCGGCAAGAGCTAAGGGCAAGACTTGGCGCAAGGAGATTTTAGACATCTGTCCGACCTTAGATGGTGAGTTTGTGAGGAATCGTGTGACTGCCTGACCGACAAGCTGGATGATTCCCGGCGAATGCCGCGGCGGGAAAAGATGATCTACGAGACCTGTCCTCACCACATGAGGACAGGTGTTTTCTTCAACCAGGTGTTAGTCGCCAGTTGCTCAACCACGAACCGAGCGACATTGGCGCGTGCCACCTTCCCGCCGTTGACACCGGCGAGGTCGGCAATGGCCCTGAGACTTTCGCGAGCTGGGTCGT
>JBAPPP010000220.1:0-6352 GCA_049280175.1 Rhodanobacter sp. | reverse complement strand
GGTTTGGAAAGCAACTGCCAGCCGTCGCCATCGAGCGGATGCTGGTAAACCTTCACGTTTCCGTTGACGTCTTCGCCGATGGCAAAGCGGATGTGCCCCTGGTGATCGGCAATGAACCGGGCGCGGCGCATCGGCGGTGCAGCGACGATGCGAACCGTGCTGCCGTCTCGCACGTCCATTCGAAAGGCAGTTGCCAGGGTACCTTCCCTTGCGGTGCCCCAGGAACTGATGGCAACCAGGGCATGGTTCGCGTCGCCGGGAATCGAGGCTATGAACTCGCCAAGGCCACCCTCGTTGGCGGCCTGCGTAATATGGGTGGCCGTGCCCATGGCCGGCCCCTCCTTGCGGTAGCCGTAAAGCAACATCTGGTTGCCGCCATCGGCGTTGACACCGAACAGCTCACCTGTACCTATCGGCGCGTCGAAACCACCCCAGGCCTGGGCTACCGTGTACACCACGCGCGTGGGTGTAGCCCACCGGAAGTCGGTGACGTCGTTTCCTTCGCGTGGAATGACCTTGGTGCCACCCTTTTTGTCACCCAGGTTGATCAACGCCAGCACGGTTTGACCTTTGACGATAGCCGTCGCCGCCAAATACTTGCCGTCCGGGGAAATTTTCACATCCCTGTACTGCTGATGCCGAGCCAGATCGGCATACGACACCGACTGCGCATGGAGCGCACCGGCACACAAAAACAACAACGCAACGATCCAGTGTCGCAACTTCATTGTCAGATTCCCCTGTAGTGATATGCGTGACCACGCCCCTGCGTGATCACATCCCCGGTGCATTTATAACAGCGCAGTACGCCAGGCAACGACGCCCCCATCCTCGAAACCACTTTCCGCTACGCCGTATGGACGCGAAGTGTTGCGGGGTGGTCCGGCGGTAGTGCCCCCCGCCAAATCCTGGCGAGAGGGCACTGCCGGTAGGAGTTCAATGCAAGGACGCGGTCTTGTTGCTGGCGGCCGTGTTTGCCGTCGTCACGCCGGGGCCGATATTGGCTCCAAGGAACAGGACCAAATTCGAATATAGCTCGGTCAGGTTGGCCTCGTCGTAGAAGCCGTGCATCTCATCGGGCTTTTCCATCCACTCATGCGCGATATGGCGTTTCAGCAATTCATCGTGCAGATTTCTGCCCTGAATGGGGGGTACCCGCTTGTCTTTGCCGCCAACGACCAGCATGACCTTGGCCTTGAGGTGATCGAGCTGGTTGATCGGCGATCGTGTCAGGACATTTGTGTTGTGACCCACGACACGGTCGAGATAATTCGTGCCGTAAATCGATTGTGGAATATCGCCATGCGTAAACATCAGAGGCAGGTCGTACACGCCGACGTAGCCGATAGCGCACTTGTAGAGATCCGGCTCTTTCACCGCGCCCTCTAGGGCTGCGTAGCCGCCGTAGCTGCCACCGAAGATACAGATGCGTTGCGGATCGGCAATACCTTGCGCAATCGCCCAATGGGTGGCGTCGGTGACGTCATCCTGCATCTTGCCACCCCACTCTTGCCAGCCGGCACGCTCGAAGTCGTAGCCATACCCACCAGAGCCACGATAGTTCACCTGCAGCACGGCATACCCGTGGGTTGCGAGCGCCTGTACGTAGGCATCGTAATGCCAACGATCGCGTATGCCGAATGGGCCGCCATGCACGTACACCACCATCGGAAGATGTTTGGCATTCTCCTGATTCGGTGGGAAACTGACATAGCCCCGCAGCTTCAGACCGTCGCGCGCGGCAAACTCGAACGGCTGCATGCTGGCCATCTGCTCGGGGTTGACCCAAGATGCGCGCGCAAGCAACGGACTAAGTTTGTTGGCGACGCGGTCATACAGATAGAACGTACCCGGGTCGGCATCGGCTTCGACAAGCAACACACTAAGACGACCGTCACGGGTGCCGGAAACGAAACGCACGCTTTCGCCGGGGAACTGGCTCATGAGGTTGACCAGCGTTTTCGCATATGCCGAGTCATTGTCGAACAGCACTGCGCCTGGACGACCATCCATGAAGCTCACACCTGCGACATCATCCTGTGCGAACCCCTGCAGCAGCCCATCCGCTTCGACTTCTGGATTGCTCCAGACAACACTCCATGTATCGTTAGCCGGATCCCAGCTGCAGATGCCTAGCCCTGCGTTTGCCGCGGAGCAAGTGAAGTACGCCACGCTATCGTCGTTCTTGAACATCAACGGCAAAGACCGCTCCTGTTCGGCCTTAGGCATCTCTTGCCAGCCGTCGCTATCGAGCGGATGCCGGTAAATCTTTGTTTTGCCGTCGGCGTCCTCGCCATAGGCAAAGCGAATGTGGCCCTGATGATCGGCGATGAAATTCCCAGTGTCTTTGGGTGCTCTGGCGACGCGCACCAGGCTGCCGTTGCGTACGTCCATACGGAAGGCGACCCCCACTTGCATGACCAGAATTTCGTTCGGATTATCCGGGATAGTGGCGATGAAGCCGGCGTACCCAAGTATTTTCGGGTTGCTGCCGTCGGCATCGACTCCAAGCAGTTGCCCAGTGGCCAATGGCTGGTCATAGCCACCTTTGGGCATTCCTACCGTGTACACCACACGGGTAGGCGAAGCCCACCAGAAATTCATGACATCGTCGTTTTCGCGTGGAGTGACAAGGTTGCCCTTTTTGTCGGCAAGCCGGATGAGCGCCAACACGGTCTGGCCTTTGACAACGGCAGTCGCCGCCAGATATTTCCCATCGGGAGAAATCTTTACACCCCTGTATTGAACGTGGCGCGCCAGGTCGGCAAACGACACCGGCTCCGCATGCAACGCGCAGGCACACAAAAACAACAATGCAACGATCCAGTGTCGCAACTTCATTGTCAGATTCCCCTGTAGTGAAACGCGTGACCACGCCCCCGCGGGATCACATCCCCGGTGCATTTATAACAGCAAGAGACGATGTGCAGTGAGCCTGCGTCCTTTGGGCGGGAAGGAGGCGTTCTGCTTTCGGGGGGCACCAAGGCGGCGTAGATATCAGCGATCCGTTTAGCCGTCCGCTGTACCTGGTCAGGCTTCGGCACGCTCTGATGCAACCGGAAAAAAAGGGCGATCCATTGCTGGATCGCCCTTCTTCAACAGCGGCACTGATTGACCGGGTATGGTTATTTCTTCAGCAGCGCAGTCAACTGGTCGAGCTGCGTGCGGTAGCGATCCAGAACCTTGGCAGTGACGGCGGAGTACTGATTCACCTCGGCCCAGCGGCGCGCCTCGATGGCCTCGCGTACACCGGGCACGGTCTTGACGCCGTAGCCGGTCAGCATGCCGGGTGCGTAGATCATGTGCTTGAACCACGGGCGTCCTGGTAGGCCGTCGGGATCAGACAATGCCTGTTCCATCCGGCCCATCAGCTCGTTCAGTCGAAGCTGTTGGGTGGCCGGCATCTGGAAACCGGCGGCGGCACGCGTGTTGTAGGCAGCCGCGTAGGCTTGCGCGCTTTGCTTGAGTTGCTTGGCAGCTTTATCCAGCGGTGCCAGATCGATTGCCGGGACGTCCGAATCGCGCTCCGGTGGTGCAACCGGCCGTGTCGGATCCATGCTGAGCGCGAACGCATGTTGATCGAGCAGCCGGTGCTGCTCCTGGGTGTCCTTGCGCGTGTCATCGACCAGCTTGTGCAGCTCGCCGACGTAGCGGTCAAGCGTGTCGCTGAAGTCGCCGAAGCGCAGCGGCAGCACGTTTGCATCGGCGGTGCGCAACGCGATATGGCCGGCAACCTTGGCCAGGGTCACGCCATATTCGAACGAGGGGTCGCCGAAGCGGATGTAGTGATCGTACGAATCGTAGAGCGAGTGATAGATGCCGCCGTTGTCATCCTCGCCGCTGAAGCCAAGGTCGATCGAGGCGATGCCCAGGTGTTCCAGGAACGCACTGTAGTCGGAGCCGGAGCCCAGCGCCTGGATCGGCACGTCGCCGCCTGCAGCCGCTAGCTTGGCCATGTCCTTGACCTCGGGCTTGGCGTCCTTGTCGTTGCCGTCGACCATCAGGTGCGCGCGCATGCGCTCACGCACACTGACGTGCATTTCCGGATCAGTCACGCCGTCCGCCACCTGGTTGATCAGGTGTTGCACCGAATGACTGCCGCCGGCATCGAGGAAGCCGCGACCGTTGGTATCGGAGTTGATGTAGAGAACGGCCTTGTCCTGCAGCTCCTTGGCATGTGTTTCGGCCCATTCGGTCGAACCCATCAGGCCGGGTTCCTCAGCATCCCAGCTGGCGTAGACCAGGGTGCGGTTGGGCCGCCAGCCCTGCTTGACCAATGCGCCGATCGCCTTGGCCTCGGCCAATAGCGCGACATTGCCGGCGAGCGGATCCCACGCGCCGAACACCCAGCCGTCGTGATGGTTGCCGCGCACGATCCACTGGTCCGGCGCGGTAGAGCCCTTGAGCGTGGCGATCACGTCATAGATCGGCTTCTGGCCCCAATCCGACAGTACGGTCAGGTGAACTTTGGCGGTGCTGGGGCCGACGTGATACGTCAGCGGCAGCGAGCCGCGCCAGCTGGGCGGCGCCACCGGGCCCGTCAGTGCCTGCAGCAACGGTGTTGCGTCGGCGTAGGAAATCGGCAGCACCGGAATCTTCAGGATGGTTTTCGCGTCCTTGATCGCCAGGCGCTTGGCGTCAGGTGTTGAACCCACACCAGGCGTCAGCGGGTCACCCGGATACTGCTGCATGTCGGCCACCGAGCCGCGTTGCACGCTTTGCGCGGGACGCCAACCACCTTGCGGATAGGCGTCGCCTTGGGCGTAGCCGTCTTCCTTGGGATCCGAATAGATCAGGCAGCCGACCGCACCGTGCTCCTGTGCGAGCTTGGGCTTCAAACCACGCCAGCCGCCGCCGTAGCGGGTGATGACGATCTTGCCGCGCACGTCGATGCCGCGTCGGGCCAGATCCTTGTAGTCGTCCGGCATGCCGTAATTGGCATAGACGAGCTCGGCGGTGACATCGCCGTCGCCGCCGAAGACGTTGTAGGGCGGCAAGACGCCCTTGAGGCCAGAAGTGCTGTCGCCGGCGACGGCCGGTTCGCTCAGTGTGGCGGTGAAGGGATGTGGCCCGAGCAGTTCCAGCGCCTCCTTTTTGGGTGAGGGGTACAGCACGCTGAAGGTTTCTATGTGCGCATCCCAGCCCCACTCACGAAATTTCGCCAGCATGAAATCGGCGTTGGCCTTGTCGTGCGGGGATCCCACCTGGTTCGGCTGGGACGACATCTGTTTGAGCCAGTCGCGCAAATCGGCGGGATCGAGTTGGGCATCAAATCGTTGTTCCAGACTTTGCTGTGCGGCTGCGCTGGCGGGGCTGAATCCAAGCATGCCGCCGGTGTCATGGGCGCCATCGCCCGCCGCCGCGGCACTGCCGCCGGTTGCCAGCAGGCATGCCAAGGCCAGCACCGGGCGTACTTTCAATCGAGTCATGCGGTCTCATCCCCATCATCAGTTGATCAACAAACAAACAGCCGCAGCGCATCGGGCCAGACCTCGATCGGTAGCCGCCGCATTGCACTGGTTATACCCGGGTGGCGCAGGGGCTGCGTAGGGCAGTAGTCATGCTTGGGTGCCCGGAGCGGCCAAGTCGTGACAAAAAACCCAAAGCCGCAGCAGGCGGGCAGCGATCGCACGGGGCGCCAAGCTGGCCGTGTCGGCAGGACCTAACCTGGGTCGGGCTTTGCTGGTGGCACATCGGCGGGCTGATCGCCGATGGTGATCTCCTGCTGATACAACATGCCGGCGTCTTCCCCGGTGAACGTCAGTTTGTATTTGCCCGGACGCAGATAGAGCTCGCTGGTGGGGGCGGTGTGGCCGTTGTTGATGTGGTCGTGCAGTACCGTGTTCAGCGGTGTCGGATCCAGCACCAACCGGTCGGCCGGTATGGAGTCGGCGTCTTCATCGGCATAACGCGCCTGGACCAGGCACGGATAGGAGCGATCGCACCTTGCGCCCTCGACGAAGAACGGGCTGCGCAGGCCACCAAGGCTGAGCCAGGTGGGCCGCCCGCGCAGCAGTTCCTGCGGCGGAAAGAGTACGCTGACGCTATAACCCGCGCGCAGAGACCAGGGCTTGCCGTCCTTGTCCACGAACACGATCGGCGTCTTCGGCTGCAGTTGCTGCATGATCGGGGCGTAGTACGGATGGTCGTCATCGCTGGATTGATGCGGAAACAGCATGGTCTGTTCCACGCTGAGGGGATCGATGCCGGAAATCTTTGTTAGGTGTTCCGCCATCGAGGACCCATTGAGGAACGCGCCCGTCTTCTGGATATGTGCGTAGCCGGCATCGATCACCAGTCGCGCCTTGGGGTCTTGCTTGAATACTTGCTGATAGATGTTGCGAGCCTGTTC
>JBAPPP010000219.1:0-18204 GCA_049280175.1 Rhodanobacter sp. | reverse complement strand
GGCCAGCACCGCTTCCAGCGTGCGGCAGATCGTCTCGAACGCTTCGTCATCCAGCCATGGGCTGTTGCTGATGGTCAGGCTGCGCGCGGCGAAGTCCCGGGCATTCGGCACGTCCTGCGCAGGCACGATATGGGCGAGATACGCATAGTCGGGCAGGGCATCGATGAACAAGCGACTGACGCCCATGCCGGATGACCACAGCTGTGCCAGCGCGGCATCGCGGCGCTGCTGATCGGGCAGCAGCAGCAATAGAAACGGCCAGGTGCCCTGCGCGCCGAGCGGATCGTCGAGTACCTCAATGCCATCGATCCGCCGCAGGCGCGGCAATCGTCGCTGCGCCTGGGCAGACAGCTGATCGTTAAATGCCGGCAGGCGCGCTGCAGCACGCGCGCCGACGGTCTGTCGCCAGCGACCGACCCGATGCAACGGGATCGTCAACGGAAAATCATCGCCGACGGCGGCGACGGGGTCGCCGCGTCGAAGTGCGCGACGCAATGGGTTGCCATAGGCCAGTCGCAGCCCGCTGGGGCGATACAGGGCGGCGTAGCCGATCAACTCCAGGCTGCGGCGGCACTCCATCCATACACTTGTCGGCACGATGTGCGCGGCGGTGCGCGCGAGCAGTTCGCGCAGCGAAGGGTCGCGCGTCAGCAGCAGGCCACCTTCATAGATCGACAGCCCCTTGCCCGCAGCCAGGCTGAAAAAGCCGATGTCGCCAAGCAAGCCGACACTGACACCATCGCAACGCGCGCCAAGAGCCTGTGCAGCATCTTCCACCACATACGCACCGACGTTGTTTGCAACCGCCAAAGCGTCGGTAACGTCAGCCACGCGACCAGCCAGGTGAGTGGGGATGATCGCGAGCGTGCGTTCATCGCAGGCTGCGCGTAGTGCAACCGGATCCATGTCGTAGTCGCTGGCACGCAGATCGCATAGTTGCAGCTCAAGCCCGGCCTGCTGCACCGCGATGGCGACCAAGGGGCACGTGTAGGCGGGCACCACGACGCGACGCCGCCGCGGTTGCAACGTGCGCAGTGCGGTCAGCGTAATCAGCAGACAGGCGGTGCCGGAGCATTCCACTTGCAATGCCGGCGTGCCGAGCTGCGCAGCGATATCAGCGGCCAGTGTCGCCGGGCCGGGGCGCAGGTCACTTAGCTGTAGCGGCAGACCAGCGGTCGGTGGCAATTCGTGGTGGCGACGGGGCAGCATGCGCGCAGCGTACCGTGAGGGCTCAGGCTTGCGCCGGCTCTGGCTCGACTTCGGCGGGATGCTCGCGACTTTCAGCCAGGCCCAGGCAGATGATGCCGGCAATGATCGCGATCGCACCCAGCACGCGGGCCAGGTTCAGATGCTCGTCAAACAGCCATACCGACAGCAGCATCACCGACACCACTTCCAGATGCGAAGCGGCGAAGGCGGGGCCGATCGGTGCGTGCTTGAGCAGGCTCATCCAGGTGAAGAATGCTCCGACGTAACCCACCACGGCGCCGTAAATCCAGGGTTGGCCAAACACGCGCAGCACCCACGCAACGCTGGCCGCTACCGGCAACGCATGCGTGCCGGCGTACTTGAAACTGATCTGCGCCAGGGTGTCGAACGTCATCAGCAGCAGGAAGCCGATCAGATAGAAGCGTTTCATCCGCCGACTCCCACAATCAGTACGCCGAGCGTCACCAGCAGGATGCCGGCCACCCGCAGACGGGTCAGTTTTTCACCAAACAGGAAACGCCCGGCGACCATGATCGCGACGATATTGATCGAGCCCAGCAGCACGCCTTCGGATAACGGGATCAGCGACAGAAACGCGATCCACACCAGAAATTCGATGACATAGCAGCTGATCCCGAGCCACAGCCATGGACGCGAGGCCATGTGCTTCCAGCGCGCCAGTCCGTCACCGGCGTCTTCATCGCCGGCAGCCGCCTTGAACGCGAGCTGGCCGCCGGTATCGAGCACGATGTTGAACAGCCATAGGCCAGCGACCAGCGTCGAGATGGAACCCGTTGCCGCTGACATCAGGCGGCGACGCGCTGCATGGTATCGGCTGCCGCAATGCTGTCGAAGAACGCGGCCGAACGCTCGATCAGTGTGCGGCGCTCCTTGTCGATGGTGATCATGTGGTAGCTGTCTTTGAGCAACAGCAGCTCGGCTGGCGCGCTGACTTCGCGCATCACCAGCTCGGCATTCTTCAGGCTCGCGACATCGTCTTCGCTGGCGTGCGCAACCAGGCACGGCGCCGTAACCTGCGACAATTGGCTGCGTACTTCGGCAGCCAGACCATACATCTCGGCCAGCGAATACCAGGGGTTGCCGGGCAGGCCGGCGGCGGCGCTGTCACCGCCGAGCATCGCTGTGCTGACCTGCGCGCGCAGTCGCTCATCGCGAATGCCGTAAGGCGGTTGTTCCATGAAGCTGCGGTTGCGACCGATGCCGAGTTTCTTGAACAGCGGCAGCAGGAACGACAGGCGCGCGGCCCACGGAATGCTCCAGCCGTCATAGCGGAACGTGGCGCCATATACGCCGACGCCGGCGATCTGATCCGGCCGATCCGCGGCCAGCTTCAGTGCCAGCAGCGCACCCATCGACAGGCCACCGACGAACAGATGATCGACCTTGCCGAGCAAATCATCCGCGGCCTTTTCGACGCTGGCGTACCAGTCTTGCCAGCTGGTGGCGAGCAGGTCTTCGACGTTGCCGCAGTGGCCAGCCAGCTGCATGCCGTGCACGGTGAAGCCGGCACGGTTCAGCCCCTTGCCGAGCAGCCGCATTTCCGTCGGCGTGCCGGTGAGGCCGTGGATCAACAGCACACCGCTGCGGCCACCTTCGAAGAAAAAGTCAGTCTGCTGAATCACTCGATTACCCTGTAGATAGCGGACCGGGTGTCATTCAACCCACAGCGGTCCTTGATGCCTTACAGGGTGGCAGATCGCGGTTTCCTCAGTCTTTCGGGTCCATTGGGGCAGGTGCTTTCGCGCTGCCGAAACGCACGATCACCCGCTGGCCGATGCGCAGATCCTGCGGCTGGTCGAATGCCAGCACGCATTCCACCGTACGGGCGTTCGCGCGTATCTGTGGGTCGTTCTCCAGCGTTGCCGGGCCATATACCTGGCCAATGCGCAGTACGTGCGCACTCCACTGCACGGCACCGGGGCCACTGTCGGCAACCACTTCGGCATGCATCCCGGGCTGGATCACCCCGACAAAGCTCTCATTCAGCTCGGCGCGAACGATCCGCGGCTTTTCCGGCAGCAAGGTGAACAGCGGGCCGGAGGAAGGCGAAACGCTGGCGCCGGGCTGAGCCGATACCCGCACCACGTCGGCATCGAATGGCGCGAGCAGACTGCGCTGTTTCAGCTCGTAGCGGGCTTCGGCCAGTTTCTGGCTGGCCATGCTCACTGTCGCGACAGCGGCTTCACGCCCGGCTTCGAGTTGTGCCGAGGCTCCGCGTGCGTCGTCGGCACTCTGTCCATCGCCGGCACCGGCGGCGACGGCTGCCGTCAACCGCTGCGCGCGCTGCTTCGCCACAGGCAGCTGGATGTCGAGCAGTTTCAGCTGTGCTTGCGCCTGTTCGAGTTGCGCTTGCGCGTCGGCTACGGTCAGCGTGGCCGGTTCGGTATCCAGTGCGGCCAGCAGCTGCCCCTGTTTGACGCGGTCACCTTCATGCACGGCGACCTTGGCGAGGGTGCCTTCGCGCGGCATCGAGAGCGTCAGCAGACCACCTTCGATGTCGATCTTGCCGCGTGCCACGGCGGCATAGGTGGTGACAGATTTGGCTGGGCCGCTGGCCGGCGCATCAGCGGACTTTGAACAGGCAGTCAGCAGCCACAATAGCGAGACTGTGAGATACGCAAGGCGGCTCACCGTCATGACTCGCGAGCGACGTGGCGAACGGAGTGCAGGCAGCTTCATGATAGGCGGACGCATGACAGACGGACTCATGGAGGACGGATTCACAAAGGGGCTTCCTTGCTGTCGAGGACGGGCGCTTGCGTGCGCCAGTCGCTGAGAATGCGCCCGTCTTCCATCGCCAGCACGCGGTCGGCGTGCACGACCAGACGAGGATCGTGGCTGACGCACAGTACCGTGGTGCCATGCGTACGTGCGATGCGGTGCAGGATGTCGATGATCATCTGGCCATTGGCGGCGTCCAGCGCGCTGGTCGGTTCATCGGCAAACAGCAGCTCCGGCTTCTTCGCCAGCGCACGGGCAATCGCCACGCGCTGCTTCTCGCCACCAGACAGCTCGGACGGACGCAGTCGCATGCGATGGGCCAGGCCGACCTCTTCCAGCGAACTTTGCGCGCGCGCACGCGCTTCGTTGCGCGACAGCCCCATGTGATTCAACGGCAGCTCGACCTGCTCGAACGCACTCAGTGCGGGAAACAGGTTGAAGCCCTGGAAGACGAAGCCGGTGTGTTGCAGGCGGAAGCGTTCCAGCGCACGCATGTCGAGCTGGCCCAGCTCGCTGCCGAGCGCCTGCACTCGGCCGCTGTCGACTTTTTGCAGGCCGCTGAGGATGGCCAGCAACGTGCTTTTGCCGCAGCCGGACGGACCCGAAATCAGGGTCAGTTCGCCGGCGTCGAGGCTCAATGAGAGACCGTCCAGCACCTGCGTGCGTTGCTGACCGGAAACGAATGCCTTGCTGACGTTTTCGGCCAGCAGGGCGGGTGCGCGCAAGGGTTCGGTAGCAGTGGCAGTTTGCATCGCGACTACCTCAACAACGTGGCGGGATCGGCGCGATGCAGACTGCGCATGGCGGCCAGCCCGGAAACCGCGGCCAAGCCCATCACCAGAACGATGCAGACCAGCACCGCCGGCAGAGTCAGTACCACCGGCACATCCTGGCTGCGTGCCAGCAGCATCAGTACGACACCGAGCAGACCGGCACCGAGCAGGCCCAGCGCACCGACCCAGAACGCCTGTTCCAGCACAACGCGGCGCAGCGCTGCCACACCGACACCCAACGCATTGAGCGTGGCGTACTCGCGCACCGAGCCGTTGACGGCGGCGATCAGGGTCTGGCTGGTGATCACGGCGCCAACCAGGAACACAATGCCAGCAAGGAACAACACCCCGGCACCCGCGCCGGTATCGAACAGCCAGTAGAGCACCGAACGACGTGCGAAATCCTTGGCGCTCCAGGTGGTGTAAGGGCCGAATGCCGTATCGCCGCGCAGGCGCGCAGCCACCGCATTGGCCTGGCGCGGGTCGCGCAGCTTCGCTACCAGATAGGTCGGACCAACGTCCGCTGGATCCTCATCCAGCTCGCGGGCCGTATCCAGCGAGCAGAGTACGTTGACCCCGCCCAGTGCGCGCAAGCCACTACTGATTCCGACCACTCTTACCTGATGACCATTGATGGTGGCGGTCTGGCCGATGTCGACGCCTAGCTGATTCAGCACGGAACGATCGACGACGACCGCATCCGGTTCCGCTAGTCGTGCGCGCAAGGACGGCGGCAATGCCTTGGAAAACATCAACGCATCGGGGCTCGGGTCGATACCGGAAACAAACACCGAGACCCCACCGTTTTCGGCAGGTCCGCGCCAGTCACCGTCGACCCAGATGTAGGGCTCGACGCGCTGCACGGCCGGATCCATCAGCACGCGCGATTCCACGTCGGCGTCAATCGTTCGTCCCGAACCCACGCTCTGGGTGCCGGGATAGCCCACCCACACATCAGCCGATGAACCAGTGATGTACAGGCTGGTGCTGCCGAAGATGCCCAGCACCAACGCGAGCTGCAGCAGCTGCAGCAGGCCGGCGAAACCCACTGCCAGCATGGCTGGCAGGAAACGTCGCCATTCGTAAATCAGTGTTTTCCGCGCGAGTGCCACCATCAGCGATAGGCCTCGCCGGTCGCGCCAGAGGTTGCGGGAGACCCTGCAGCCGACGGTGTTGATGACAATTCCGGCGCCACTTTTGAGGCATTGGATGCCGACGGCAACGGCGCGCCACCGAGGGCCTTGAACAGCGCCACGTAGGCCAGGCTGTGTCCGGCGCGTGCATCGGCCAGTTCGATCGCTGCCTGATCGACGGCGATCTGACTCTCGGCGAGATCGAGCGGGCTGCTCAGTTGCAGCCCCACCCGTTTCTGCACTGCCTGGTCGCTATGTTGCAGCGCCTGCCAGGCAACTGTGCCGTGGGATTCACGCTGCTGTTGCTGCTGAAGGCTGCCGAGCGCGGTTTCCACCTCGGCCACGCCTTGCAGCACCGCTTGCCGGTAAGCCAGCACGCTCGCCTGCAGCTCGTATCCCTTGGCGTGCGTAGCTGCAATCCGAATACCCCAGTCGAACAGTGGAATGTTCAGTACCGGTCCCAATGAATCGATCGCATTGGGAGTGCTTGCGTGCTTCTTGTTGTTGTTGATATCGGTGGCCCAGTCGATCGAACCGCCGAGGCCGATGCTGGGAAACATGTCGGCATGAGTCAGTGCCAATTCGCCAGCGGCTTGCAGTACATCCGCTTCGGCGCGTGCAATCTCGGGGCGCGTCCGCAACAGGTCGGCTGGGGTGCTGTCGAGCTGCCACGCGCCCAGTTCGGGTTGCGCACCAGGCTGCAACCACGCCGGATCGGGATGGTTCTGCCCGAGCAACACAGCCAGGCGCTGCGCGCTGGCGTTGACAGCTTGTCGAGGCACGGCCAACGCGGCCGCGGATTGCGCGACAACGGCCTGTGCCTGATCCACCGCGCTGGGTGCTACCAACTGCAGACGCTGGCGCGTCTGCAGCAATTGCCACTGCCGCTGGCGGATATCGCTGATCTGAGACAGCAGCAGTTCCTGCTGTTGTGCGGCGCGCAGCTCGATCCATTCGCGCACTACTTCAGCGACCAGCGACACCTGTGCCGAGCGCAGATCGGCAACGCTGGCATCCAGCGCGCCCTGCGACGTACGTCGAGTGCCTTCGGCGCGGCCAAAGAATCCGAATTCCCAACTGGCATCGAAGCCGATAACTTCGTACGAGGCGTTGGCGTCCGGGTCAATCACGTCATCGGTGCGTGCGACCAGCGATGGCAGGTAGCGAGCCGAGGCACGATCGTGCAGTGCACGCGTCGCACGCAACCGCTCGACGGCCTGGGCGACATCGAGATTGCTGGCCAATGCACGGTCGACCAGCGCATCGAGTTCGGGATCGCCAAATGCATGCCACCAGCCGTGCAGATCGGTCGACTTGGCCGGATCCGAGGCCACCGCATGCTGCCATTGCGCAGGCAGTGGTTGGGCCAGCTTGGGCAGCGGCGCCGCGCAGCCTGCAAGCCCGCTGATCACGGCGGCGATCAGGCAGCCACGCAGCAGATTGCCGGAGATTGCTCTGCTCAGGATGTGGCTTGACACGGTAGGCATTTTTCCATGGCGATGACCTGGCGCCAGGGCGCCCAGTCGGTATCTGTGATGGTCATCTCTGGTCGTTGCCACGGCTTCATTGTTAACTATGGTGGAGGCGAAGCGCGCACGCACAATAGCTGAACCCCGTAAGCGGACGTACCAGCGCGCAGCGAATCGCGTGCTGATCGGTCTCATGCGGGATGCGTCGCTGGCGGGAAACGCACCTCGACGCAGAGGCCGTGCTCCTCACCCAGTTGATAGATCACTTCGGCATGATGCCTTTCCGCAATGCGCTGCACGATCGCCAGTCCCAGTCCGCTGCCTTCCTCACCACTGTTGGGGGCGCGAAAAAAGCGCTCGCTCAGCCGCGGCAGCAATTCGGGCGGTACGCCGGGGCCGTTGTCCTCGACGATAAGGCTGGCACCACCGTCGGCTTGCGCCTGCAAGGTCACGGTGACGGTGCTGCCGCGACCGGCATAGCGCAGACTGTTGTCGATCAGGTTGTCGAGCACGTCCTGCACGCAGGAAGCATCGCCAACGATGCATAGCGGTTGCTTAGGCCCCTGATAGCCCAGATCCACGCCAGCGCCGAGCGCCTCATGCACACGCAGCGATACCGCGTCGGGAATCAGCCGGGTTAGGTTGAGCAGGCTGCGATCCAGCGCGTCAACCGGCGCCGCCTGCGCGCGGGTCAGCGCCAGCAGTTGCGACGAGGTTCGTGCCGCACGCCGGGTCAGGCGCTGGATATGCGAGAGCGCATCGACCACCGTCTCTGGCCGTGGGTCGGACAACGCGCGGTCGACATGCAGGCTCAGTCCGGCCAGTGGGGTACGCAGCTGGTGCGCGGCATCGGCGATGAAACGGTCATGCAACGCCAGCATGCTGCGCAGGCGCGCAAACAGCGCGTCGATGGTGCGGGTCAGCGGCAGGATTTCCTGTGGCACGTCGGCGCCCCCGATCGGCGTCAATTCATGCGAGCGGGCAGCCAGCCGGGCGGTCAGCGGATCGAGCACCCGCAGGCCGTGGTTGACGCCGAACCACACCAGCGACAGCACACTGACCAGCAGCAGTGTCTGCATCAGGCTTGCCAGCAGCAGGATTTCCCGCGCCTGCAAATGACGGTCGCGCAGGGTTTCGGCGACGGTGATGGTCAAGGTGTCACTCGGATCGCGACTCGCCATGGTGTGAACCGTTGCCGCACGCAGTTCGTGTTGATCCAGCCGGGAGTCATACAGCGTGGGTGGGCCATCGGGCGCAAGCGTCTGCGCCAGTTGCTGCAGCCGTCCGTTGCCGGCCAACAAGCCATGCTTGGCGCTGCTCACGCTGAAATAGCTGCGGCCATCCGGATCGTATTCGAGCAGAAAGCGCGCCTGAGGCGTCAGTTCGCTGCCGAGCTGGTCGTTACCCAGCATCTTCGCCAGCGTCAGCGCATCGTCGCTGAGGTCGCGGTCGTGCACCCGGTTGGCATAGGCCAAGGCAACGCCGTAGGTCAGCAGCGCATCTAGCAGCAGCAGCGCGGCCATCGGAATCAGCAGGAAAATCAGTAGCCGGCGGCGCAGGCTGGGGCGCAGATGACGGGGGTGTGCCTGGCTCATGCTGGATCGTCCACGGATTCGCCAGCTTCCTCGAGCAGGTAGCCAAGACCGCGGATCGTGCGCACGCCTGTACCGCTGCCGTGCAGCTTGCGGCGTAAGCGGTGGATGGCGATGTCCAGTCCGTTGTCGGTCAATTCCTGGTCCCAGTCGCATAGCGCCTCGATCAACTGGGCGCGGCTGGTGACGCGGTCGGCGCGCAGGGCCAACGCTTCCAGCAAGCCGAATTCGCGCGCGGTCAACTCCAGCGGTGCGTCGTCGATCCAGGCGCGGTGTCCCGGTAGATCCAGCCGCAATCGACCGAGCTGCAATTCCGGAACGCCGCGGCTGCTGGCACGTCGCAACAGCGCACGCACGCGCGCCTCGAACTCGGACAGCGCAAACGGTTTGACCAGATAGTCATCGGCGCCCAGGTCGAGCACGCGGACGCGCTCGGGCAAACCGTCACGCGCTGTCACCACCAGTACGGGCAGGCCGGCGCCACGGCTGCGCAGGCGCTGCAACACTTCACTACCGTCGAGAGCGGGCAGGCCGAGATCCAGCACCAGCAGGTCATAGTCGTGATCGCGCAGTGCCGCATCGGCCAGGTTGCCACCGGCCACATGATCTACCGCATGACCACCTTGCCGCAGCGACGCACAGATGCCGTCGGCAATGGACAGGTCATCTTCGGCAAGCAGGATGCGCATGATGGATTCCGGTTGACGGCATTAAGTTGCGCAGTTTATCGGGTTGCTTCCTGAACGCTGCTGGATGCCTTGCGGCGGAGGTGCCCACGAGCGATGCGCCCAGGGCGTGCGTACCGTCCCCCTGTCATTGGCTTGCGGGTTCAGGCCCGGGCTTGGCGACGCTCACGATGCGGCGGGTAGTAGGCAAACACGTGGCTGTGGCTGCCGTAGAAATCCATATCCTCGATATGTTCTCCACCCAGGCGTTCGGCCACCCGATCGGAGGCTTCGTTGCCGACACGCACGAGGCTGATCACGCGGGGCGCCTGCAGATGGTTCCAGGCGAACTCCAGCACGGCGTTGCCGGCTTCGGTAGCGTAACCGTGATGGCGATGTTCCGGTTTGAGCATCCAGCCCAGTTCCAGATCCGGCCAGCCGTCGGGGTACATAAGGCCGGCACGGCCGATGAATTCGCCGCTGGATTTAAGTTCCAGCGCCCACATGCCGCAGCCGCGCAGTTGCCAATGCCCCAGCAGCATCGCCAGCGAGCGCCAGGCATTGGTGCGGTCCAGCGGCTCGCCATCGCCGATCCAGCGCGTGCTGGCCGGGTCGGCCAGCATCGCAGCGTAGTCGTTGAAGTGCTTTTCGGTCAGCGCCGTCAGGCGCAGTCGCGCTGTTTCAAGGATAGGAATATCAAACATCACAATCAGCTGTGGGTGGCATCCAGCAGTCGGGCCAGCGCATGAGTACTGCTGGCAAGACTCTCGGACCAGGATAAGCCCGTTATTGTCTCACCTGTGACCGAATCGACAAAATCCTCGGCTTGGCCGGGTGGCAGCAGGTGGCGGTAATCGACTGTGATTTCGGTTCCGACGGGGAGTTCGGCCAGTGCAAACACGAAGCCGAGATGCCACAGCCCGTTCGGCGTGAAGCTGTGGTTGATGTAGCACTCGTCCGGCCAGTCAGGCGACAGCGTGTAGTAGTCCTCAAACCAGCGGGCGCTGGCGTGGAACTGAGCGCTGAGCTCCGGTGAGGCGGTGATTTCGGCGTGCCGAAAGGTGCTGTCGATGCCATCCGGTGCCGTGATCACGCGTCCCGCAGCCACGGTTTCGTCGAGAAACAGCCCCTGGCCGGCGCCCCGGATGGAGGAATCGGCGACGTGATAGCGCGGAAGAATCATGGCGGTCTGGCGGGTGGCAGGTTGGGCGCGCGAGTGTACCGCAAGCGGCGCGACCTACAGAGTCACGCCGCTTGCTCTAGTTAATGCAAGTTCTCGCCGGGTAGGGAACCCATTGACTACTTTTCCTATTCATTACTCTTCAGTGGCAGCGGGAGTCTTGGCCGCCGGCTTCTTTTGGCTGCCCTTTTGGCTATCGGGTTTGCTCTTGACTGGCTTGCTGTCCGCCTTCGCAGCAGGATCGATGGGGCCGCCGGTGAGCAGGATGGCCGCACGATTGCGCTCAAGCGTCTTCGTGCCGAAACCCTTGACCTGGCTCAGATCGTCGACGCTCTTGAAGGGGCCGTGGGCATCGCGCCAGGCTACGATGGCCTGTGCCTTGGAATTACCGATGCCGTCCAGCGATTTGGCGAGGGTGGCGGCGTCGGCCGTGTTGATGTTGACCGGCGTGGCGGCTAACGACCATCCGGGCAACGCGAGAGTCAGTGCAAACGCAAGTGCGGCAATCTTCTTGAACATGGCCTTCTTCCTTGAGTGGTGGTGGCGGCAGCTCAGGTACCGCCGACTCACTATCGCCGAGCTGCGCCAAGCTGCCCAGTCGGTATAGCCGCAAGGCTGGCGTGCGCCATGGGCGCAGGCAGTCGTGGGGGTAGCCTGGTCGGGCGTAGGCGCTGAGAGCAGGGTCGAACGGCGCTGCTACAATGCGAGTTTGACCGGCTGCCGGAGTTTGACCATGGATACTGCCCGCCTTTCCCACTTTGTCAGCGGTCTGTGGGACGACGAGATCGTGCCGCAGCTGGTCGAATACATCCGCATTCCCAACAAGTCGCCGATGTTCGACGCCAAGTGGGTCGAACACGGCTACATGGATGCCGCGGTGAAGCTGATGGAAAGCTGGGCGCGCTCCAAACTGAGCCAGCTGCCGGGCGCAACCCTCGAGGTGGTGCGACTGGAAGGACGCACGCCGCTGATCTATATCGAGGTGCCCGGTGAGGGCGACGACACCGTCATGTTGTATGGCCATCTGGACAAGCAGCCGGAGATGACCGGCTGGGCTGAAGGGCTCGGTCCATGGACTCCGGTGATCAAGGGCGACAGGCTGTATGGTCGCGGTGGCGCCGACGATGGCTATGCGATCTTCGGCTCGCTCGCCGCACTGCTGGCGCTGCATGAGCAAGGTGTGCCGCACGCGCGTTGCGTGGTGATGATCGAGGCTTGTGAGGAATCGGGCAGCTACGACCTGCCGTACTACGTCGATCATTTGGCTGAGCGCATTGGCAGTCCGTCGCTGGTGGTATGTCTGGACTCCGGTTGCGGCAATTACGACCAGTTGTGGCTGACCACATCGCTGCGCGGCATGACGGGCGGCAACCTCACCGTGCAAGTGCTGGAAGAGGGCGTCCATTCGGGCGACGCGTCGGGCGTGGTGCCGTCGAGTTTCCGCATCCTGCGCGAACTGCTGACGCGGCTGGAGGATCCGGCCACCGGCGAGATCAAGCCGAAAGAGCTGTACGTCGAGATTCCCCCACAGCGGGTGGCCCAGGCCAAGCTTTCCGCCGAAGTGCTAGGTGCCGATATCTATGACAAGTTTCCGTGGGTCGAAGGCATGCAGCCGGTCACCCACGACTTGGCCGAACTGGTGCTCAACCGAACCTGGCGCCCGCAGCTGGCGGTGACCGGCATTGGTGGCATGCCGCCGCTGGACAGCGCCGGCAATGTCTTGCGGCCGCAAACGTCGGTGAAACTCAGCCTGCGCGTGCCCCCGACGCTGAACGGCGCGAAAGCTGGCGAGTTTCTCAAGCAGCTGCTGGAAAAGGATCCGCCGTACGGCGCCAAGGTCACGTTTGCGCTGGAAAAGGATGGCAGCGGCTGGAACGCGCCGCAGTTGTCGCCCTGGCTGGAACAAGCGGTTGCCGATGCCTCGCAGCATTACTTTGGCGCGCCGCCCACCTATATGGGCGAAGGTGGCAGCATCCCGTTCATGGGTATGCTGGGAGAGAAGTTTCCGCAGGCGCAATTTCTGATCACCGGCGTGCTGGGTCCGCACTCCAACGCGCACGGCCCGAATGAGTTCCTGCACATCCCCACAGGCAAGAAGGTCACGATGGTGGTGGCCGAAGTCGTGGCACAACACCATCAGCAGGGAAGCAAGGCCTGAACCTGGCCCTCGGCGCATGAACGCGGATATCGCCAGCCTGGCTGCCAACTGGTCGCAGGTCCGCGAACGCGTTGATGCGGCTTGCCGTGCCGCCGGACGCGATCCTTCGTCGGTGAATATCCTGCCGGTCAGCAAGACGTTTGGCCCATCGCTGATCCGGGCGGCGGTGGCGCTGGGTCAGCATCGTTTCGGCGAAAACAAGGTGCAGGAAATCCGTAACAAGTCCGCGCAGCTGGCGGACTGCGGCATCGACTGGGTGATGATCGGCCACTTGCAGACCAATAAGGTGAGGGAGGTGGCCCGACTGGCCAGCGAGGTGCAATCGCTGGATCGGCCGGAACTGGCCGAGGCGTTGGATCGCCGACTGCAGGCCGAAGGTCGCGGGATCGACGTGCTGGTGCAGGTCAAAACCTCGGACGAACCGAGCAAATACGGCCTGCCACCCGAGCAGCTGCCGGCGTTCCTCGACACCCTGCGCGGCTATGACACCCTGCGCGTGCGGGGCCTGATGACGCTGGCGACTCATTCCACCGAGCCCGCCGAGGTGCGCAGCTGTTTCCGCCTGCTGCGCGAGCTCCGCGCCCAAGCCGAGGTGCAAGGCCATGATCTGCCAAGACTTTCGATGGGCATGAGTGGAGACTTCCCGCTGGCCATTGCAGAGGGTGCCACCGAGATACGCATCGGTACGGCGATCTTCGGCCTGCGCCCCTATCCGGCTGCGTGATAACCGGAACTGTGTCACAAAATCGGGACTGAAATGTCCGTGCGCCGCCTAGGCAACGTAATGTTATGCATCAAAATCAAATGGTTACGTTATGTGACAGGCGGAATTCGGGTTTTTGCAACGATCGAGTTCAGTTAACCGCAATCGAACATCCCGGGGGCACCTTCTTGTTACCTTCACACCCTAGTCACGTCGTCAGCTCAGTAGGCGGCTAATTTTCCCTAGGGGATTTCTCCCGCATGCCAATCAAGCGATTGACCGCCCTCACTGTGCTTGCTGCTGCCTTGCTCGTAGGCGCACCCGCGCAGGCAGACACCACCCAGCCCCACAGCAAGACGCCTCAACCGAAGCATGCAGCGCAGAAGCAGTCCCACAGTAAGGTTGCGCATGGCAAGCCGGCGCATGGCAACGGCAAGCTGGCAGTAACGACACACAAGTCGCAGCACTCCGCGACAGTAGCAGCCAGCACCGACGATGCAGAAATCACCACGGCGACCACCGTAGCGGCCGTCGAGCCGAAACCCGAGCTCGCGGTATCCAGCCCGCTCCAGGCCAAATCCTTTACGGCGGACGACTCTTCGGTTGTCGCCGGCAGTCCCACATGGCTGAGCCATGCGCCGGTGTTCAATCCGACGCAGATGCTGGTGCAGTCCAACGAACCCACCTATTTCGGCGGTTTGGCAGCAAGCGTTGCGGTCGACAATGTCGCCGTGAACACGTCTTCGTCTTCCGAGCAGAATGGCGCGGACAAATCGGTGACCGGAAGGATGACCGACGTACGCAAAGCGCTGATCGCGATGGCGATGGGCCTGCGCGACATCCGTTACGTGCGTGGTGGCCACGATCCGGCGACCGGCTTCGATTGCAGCGGTTTCGTCCGTTACGTGTTCGCCCACGCGATCGGCATGCAGCTGCCGACCAACTCCGCTTCACAGTTCCTGTCCGGTCTCAAGGTCAATCGCGCGGACATGAAGCCGGGTGACCTGGTGTTCTTCCATACTCGCGGCAAGCGCGGCATTTCGCACGTCGGTATCTACATTTCCGATGGCAATTTCATCCATTCGCCTGCCAGCGGCGAGTCCGTGCAGATTTCCAGCCTGGACGATGCTTACTGGGCGAAGCACTTCGCCGGAGCAAAGCGTCCGGAGGCGATGGAGTTGGCGATGGTGACGCATAACAACGGTTGAGGTTGTTGCCGGTTCCGTTGCATCTGAAAGCCGCCGCAAGGCGGCTTTTTCGTGGGTGCATCGCTTGTCTTGCCACTGACAACTCCAGCGATGGCGGAGTGTGCTTCTCCCTACCGCAAGTCAGCGCATGCATGTAACCCGCGGCAGCCTCGGTCACCGTGCCGCAGCTCGCCCCGATGGCGTCCACCCATCACAGTCGCTACGCTTGCCGCCTATCTTTCGGAACTAGCCTGATGCCTTTTGACTTGCCGCCAGTCACACGCAATCTGCTGATTGCCAATGTGGTCGTGTTTCTGCTGCAACAGGTGTTTGGCGATACCCTGTTGCAATATTTCGCACTGTGGCCGTGGGGGCCTGACCAGGTATTTCAGGCCAGTCAGGGCCTGGTGTCGATCGGCTTCCGGCCGTGGCAGGTGATCACCTATGCATTCATGCATGGCGGATTCACCCACATCCTGTTCAACATGATCGCGCTGTACATGTTCGGTGGAACGATCGAACGCACGTTCGGCTCGCGCAATTTTGCCATCTACTATTTTGTCTGCGCGATCGTGGCCGCGATATCTCAGCTGATCGTGGTGCAGTGGTTTACCCACGGTTTCTACCCCACGCTGGGCGCGTCGGGTGCGATCTTCGGCCTGTTGCTCGCGTTCGGTATGTTGTATCCGCATGAGAAAGTCATGCTGATCTTTCTGCCGGTGCCGATGCCGGCATGGCTGTTCGTCACCGGCTACGCCGTGGTGGAGCTGGGATTGGGCGTGACGGGTACTCAGGCCGGCGTGGCCCATTTCGCCCACCTTGGCGGCATGCTCGGTGGCTATGTGCTGATCGAATACTGGCGTGGACACCTGCCGCTCAAACCGAAGCGGCTGCTGCGGCGCTAAGCCGGCGCCGCTGCCGCGTTAGGGTTCTCACTGGCCGGTTGACCCGGCCAGCCTGAGACCATCTCAACGCAGCACGAGGAAATCCGGGCTGACCACGAAGCGCACTGCATCCAGCCGCAGGCGTGATTGCGGCAGGGCGGCCAGTAGCTCGGAGCGCTCGCTGACGATGGCGGCGATTTCCGTCTCGCTGATCGACGGGTTCACCGCGCGCAACGCCAGCAGGCGGGATAGTTCGGCGTCCAGCGTGCTGGTGGCCAGGGCCAGCGCATCGTTGATGGTCGCCTGTCCGCGCGCCACGGCGAGCGTTTCCGCGCGCTCCAGCATGGGTGGCACCAGCTTGCCGAGAAATTTGCGATAGCGCGCCACCTCGATCGTGCGGCTGGCGGCCCGGCGCAGCGACGCATCGCTGGGACGGAAGTCGACGCGTTCGGCCAGTTTGGTGTCGATGGTGACGACAATCGGCAAGGCTGGCAGGAAGCGTTCGGCATCCAGCCGGCGATCGGCCACGCATTCGAGCACATACACGGCCTGCAGCAGTGCAGTGCGCGCCGGCAGCTCATCTTCCACCATGAACGCGGCGTTGCCCTGTTCGCCGGACAAGGCCAGATCCAGCGCGCCGGCGACCAGCGGATGGTCAAGTCGCAGTAGCGGCAACTCTTCGCGCGCCAGCGCCACTGCGCGGGAAAACGTCACCGATTGCGGACCTTCGGCGAAGCCAGGCAAGGCATCGGTGGCAAGGTATTGCGGATCCAGCAGCAGCACCTGGCCGCCGAGCTCCTCGGCATGGATGCCGAACGCTTCCAGCAAGCGCTGGGTAAATGCGTCGCGGCCTGGGTCGTGATCCTCGCGGGCAAATGCCTGCTGCAGCTCGTCGGCGTGCAAATCGCGGCTTGCTGCCAGCTCCAGCAGATGATCGCGACCGCCGCGGATGAGTTCCGCCATCTGCTGGTGACTGGCGCGGGTATCGGTGAGCAGCGCGTCCAGCTCCTGATCGCGGTTGTCGTCACCGCGGGCATGCTCGTCGGCCAGTCGAGCCAGCGGCTCGCCATAGCGGCGCAGCAACTCCCGGCCGTCGGCCGGACTTACACGGAACGCGTCGACGCCCTCGTCGTACCAGCGCGCCAGCACATGCTGCGCGCTGTCGGCGACGACGAGGATATGAATACTGATGTCGTGCTTCTGGCCGATGCGATCCAATCGACCGATACGCTGTTCGAGCAGATCCGGATCCAGCGGCAGGTCCCACAGGATCAGCCGATGGGCGAACTGGAAGTTGCGTCCCTCCGAGCCGATCTCCGAGCACAACAGCAAACGTGCGCCATCGGGTTGGGCAAAGTACGCCGCATTGCGGTCGCGCTGCACGATGCCGAGGCCTTCGTGGAAGCGCGCCACGCCAACGCCGCTCTTTGTGCGCAGCGCTTCCTCCAGCGCCAGTACCTTGGCCTGGCTGCGGCAGATCAGCAGGAATTTGTCCTGCGGGTGCTGGTCGAGCAGGGTGATCAAGGTGTCGATGCGCGGATCGCTGCTGTAGTCGACCTCGATCAGGGCTGGCGGTTGCTGGATATCGGCGTGGAATTCGGCCAGCAGCGATTGGCGGGTGCTCTGTCCGAGTGTGTCGGCAGCCAGCACGTGCCAATGCGGCAAGCGTTTGGGGAAACCGCCAATGCCGGCGCGACGGTTGCGGAACATGGCACGGCCAGTACCGTGGCGGTCGATCAGGGCGGCGAGCAGCTCGCGTGCGTTGACCGCATTCGTCGATTCGGCGAGTTGTGCCGTAAGCGTTTCGTCGCCCTGAAACGCTGCGGCCAGCGCACTGCGCTGCGCATCATTCAGCGCTTCGCCGTCGAGCAGTCGGTCGGCGATTTTGGACAGTTCCTGAAACGTATCTGCTTCAGCCAGATAGCCGTCCAGATCGCTATAGCGCTGCGGGTCGAGCAAGCGCAGGCGGGCGAAGTGACCGCTGCGGCCAAGCTGCTCCGGCGTAGCGGTGAGCAGGATCACGCCAGGAGTCGAAGCAGCCAGTTGCTCTACCATGCTGTAACGCGGACTAGCAGCTTCCGGCGACCACGCCAGATGGTGTGCCTCGTCGACCACCAGCAAATCCCACGGCGCAGCGAGCAATTGCGCGGCGTATTTGGGCGAGTTTTCGAGAAAGCTGAAGTCCGCAATGACCAGTTGCTCGTCTTCGAACGGGTTGCTGACGTTGCCGGCATCTTCATCTTCAGCCGACGGTTGCAGCGCTTCGCAGCGCTCCTCGTCATAGATCGCGAAGCTGAGGTTGAAGCGGCGCAGCAGCTCGACAAACCACTGATAGACCAAGGTGTCGGGCAGCAGCACCAGCACGCGCGAGGCGCGGCCGGTGGCGAGCTGGCGGGCGATGATCATGCCCGCTTCGATGGTCTTGCCCAGGCCCACTTCATCAGCCAGCAGTACGCGCGGCGGTCGACGCGCCGCCGCGATGCCGGCGACGCGTAGCTGATGTGGTACC
>JBAPPP010000218.1:0-8303 GCA_049280175.1 Rhodanobacter sp. | reverse complement strand
CCTTGAAACCCAGCTTGAGAGCAGTGCGTACCATTTCTGCGCAAATGGGCTCCTCGGTGTAGAAGCCGCTGCCCTTGATGGGATAGCCGCGCGATGCCAGTTTGGTATCGGACTGATACAGCGTTTCGGCAGCAAAGTAGTTGAAGCCTTCCGCGCGCAGTTTGCTGAGCAACTGCACGGTCAGGGTGCGGGTAATCGGTACGTTGTGTGCCTCGTTGAAGAACACCGCCTGGTAGTTCTTGGCCAGTTCGGGAATGACGTCCAGCGCAGGGCGGGCCGTGTAGTTCGTGCTGGACAATGGCGAGGGGCTGTCATCGGGCAGTGGGACCTGCTTGATGGAGAAGCTCGCCGAGGCATCCGGATAGTCGCCGATGAATGTCTGATACCAGCTCAGGTACTGCCCAAAGATCAGATGGAAGGCCGGATCTTTGCTGCCGGCGTAGGCATAGCGCATCACCTGGAACTGGGCCAGCAGTCCCTTGCGCTGGTCGGCGTCCTGCATGATCGCTTCGGACTTCTGCGCGGCAACGATCTGCCGGGCCTGCCAC
This sequence comes from Rhodanobacter sp., assembly GCA_049280175.1. Taxonomy (GTDB): domain Bacteria; phylum Pseudomonadota; class Gammaproteobacteria; order Xanthomonadales; family Rhodanobacteraceae; genus Rhodanobacter. The sequence continues at coordinate 7,755 of JBAPPP010000218.1, read as the reverse complement.
TGGGCGGCCGATTGCGCGTGGCCGAGCGTGGTCGCGCCCGCCAACAGCAGCGCGCAGCTGAGCATGGGTCCGGCACGAAATGACGACATCAGACGGCTTCCTCTGTCTTCAGTGGGACTGCATGTCAGTTGTACCAGCCTCTGTGTCAGCTGTCTCGTGCGAGTGAGCCAACCCTGCCGGAAGGCACCCTGGGCGGAGGCGACGGCAAACAGCGTGGATTCAAAGCGTGCCAAGTGGCACTGGGCAGTTTGGGCTATCCGGGAGCAAAATCCCGACCACCATTGTTCACTAGCGGAGTACGTCATGCGTCCGACCGTCCTTGCTGTGTTGATGGCCCTCGCGCTTCCTTCATTGGCGCTGGCCCAGGGTTCAAGCTCCCACATCGGCGCCGTTCCGGCATTCGTGGCCAACGCGGTCAACGATCCCGCGCGACAGGCCGACAAGTCCGAAGATGCTCGTCGCAAGATCAGCGACGTAATGAAGTTTGCAGAGGTCAAGCCAGGCCAGAGCGTGCTGGAACTGATACCCGGTAGCGGCTATTTCACCCGTGTGTTCAGTGCGATCGTCGGGTCGAAGGGTCACGTCTACGTGGTGTGGCCGAACGAATATGCGAAAGAGGATGAGGACGATCTGTCAGGCTCGAACAAGCTGGCTGCGGATCCGCATTACGCCAACGTCACCGTGTTGACCCAGCCGGCGAACGAGCTGAGTTCGCCCAAGCCGGTCGACGTGGTGTTCACCTCGCAGAACTATCACGACTACCCCGACAAGTTCATGGGGAAGGTCGATCCTGCCGTGCTCAACAAGCAGGTCTATGCCGCGCTGAAGCCCGGTGGCCTCTGGGTGATCATCGATCATGTGGCCCCGGACGGCACCGGCATGCAGGACACGGACACGCTGCACCGGATCGATCCGGCCATCGTGAAGCAGCAGGTGATAGCGGCCGGGTTTGTGTTTGACGGCGAAAGCACGGTGCTGCGCAATCCGGCCGATCCACACACGATCAAGGTATTCGACAAGTCGATACGCGGCCACACCGATCAGTTCATGTATCGCTTCCGCAAGCCGGCTAAATAACGCTGGACAAAGGAATGCTCCGAGTGGATCGGAGCATTCCTGCCGGGCTCGTCGAAAACCACCCTTTGTTCGTCATTCCTGCCTTCGCTGGGATGACGAGATGGGTGACAGGTTATTCGAGGCGTCCTACTGCAGGCTCTGCCAGACCGCACCAAGCAACTCGCCTTGCGGGTCTTCGCCTTGCTCCCAGTACATGATGCCGCCGAGGTGATGGGACTTGACGTAGTCTGCCTTGGCGGCGATGGACTGCGGGTCGTCGTAGCTGATGAAGCGATGCGTTGTCGCGTTCCACAGATACGGTGCCTGGCCCACCGTATCCCAGTAGCGGACGTAGCCGTTGCGGTTGATGAAATCGGACTTGAGCTGCGGCCACGAGTGTTCGCCCTGGTAATGACCGTAGGCCTGATAGAGACCATCGTGTGCCGGCTGCACGTCGGCGAATTCGCGACCATAGAACGCCGCGCCGATCAGCAGCTTGTGCGACGGTACACCGGCGGCGAGAAACTGCTGCACCGCGCGCTCCGTGCTGCGTGCGTCGGCCGGTGCGAGCGGGGAAGTGTGCAGTCCGCTGTGATGGCCAGTGGTTGGCGTCATCGAATTGACGAAGTCATAAGTCATCAGGTTGAACCAGTCCAGGCTAGGCTCGATCGCCGCGATATCGATACCGCTGACGAAGACGCCGTCGGCAGCGGCGATGCTCAGCGAGTAGTGGTCGGCACCGTGGTGCGCGTGAGCATCGCCGACCTGATCCAGCGTCGCGCGCAGCGTTTGCAGCAGCAGCGTGAAGTTGCCGCGATCCTGCGGACTGCTCTTGATGCCGGATTCGCCATGGCCCGGATATTCCCAATCCACGTCCAGACCATCGGCGTTGTTCGCCGCCAGCAACTGCGCGGCGCTGCTGGCAAACCGTTGCCGGCTTGCCGCTGTACTTGCGGCCTCGGAGAAACCACCGGCGCTCCAGCCGCCCACCGAGACCACGACTTTCAGCTGCGGGTTTGCCGCCTTGAGCGCGATCAGTCGATGCAGGCGTTGTACGGCGTCTGGTTCGAGCAGGACCTCGCCGTTGTCCAGCCTGGCAAACGCGAAGATCAGCGTGTCGATCTTTCCGGCACCCTTTGCGTCGATGTCATTGCGCACAGTGTCGTAGCCGACGACGCGATAATGTTCGGCGTTGCCCCGCGGCTGTACCGCATGTACGCCGCAACCGGCCAGTGTGCCGATGATGGTTGCCAGCAATACGTTGCGCCACTTTGGGATTAGTCGCGTCGCAGGAAGAGAGTAGGTTTGCATCAACGGTCGCTCGGGAGTGGCACGGATTGATGAATCTTCGCAGCCGCACGGCGATCTGCCAATGATTGGCGGTGCATTTTGTATGACTGGCATGCTTGAGTGCGATCTTGATTGGTCGCACCATCCATCATCAAGAAGAGCCGACGATGGGGTCGATGGCAATGTGCTGGAATCTACCGCAGGACAGAAAGGCTTGATCCCGATGGACGTCGATCCCGTTGACTCGGAGGATCCGGCGCCACTACGTCCGGTTGAACCGGATGCGGCCGACTGCTGCGGTGAAGGTTGTACGCGGTGCGTGTTTGATGTTTACGAAGAAGCACTCGAACGCTATGAGGCCGCACTAGCCGCGTGGCGTGCCCGTCATCCCTGAGTTGTCGACCGTCGTGCTGCATCTGCCAAGAGAACGCCATGTGGATTGCCGTAACCCGTGAAGTCAGTCCCGCCCTCGCCAGTTGCGAGTTGTCGCATATCCCGCGCAGCCCGATCGATGCAGCACGCGCCGGCAGACAGCACGACGAATATCAGCGCGCCCTGGAAGCACTCGGTTGCCGCCTTGTGATACTGCCGGCCGAACCGGCATTGCCGGATTCTGTCTTTGTCGAGGACGTGGCGATCGTGCTGGATGAGGTCGCGGTTCTGACCCGTCCCGGCGCACTATCCCGCCGCGCAGAAGTAGCGAGCGTTGCCACCGTGCTGGACGATTACCGTCCCGTGCTGACGATCGAGGCGCCGGGCACGCTGGATGGCGGCGACGTGTTGCGGCTGGGCCGCACGCTATACGTCGGCCAGTCCGCACGCAGCAATGCCGAAGGCATCGCGCAATTGCGTGAGCTGCTGGCCGCCTATGGCTATGCGGTGCATGGTGTGCCGACCCGCGGTTGCCTGCATCTGAAGTCCGCCGTCACCCAGCTCGATGACGACACGTTGCTGCTGCAACCGAAGTGGCTGGATCGCGAACTGTTTGCCGACTTCCGCATCATTGAAGTCGACCCCGCCGAGCCGCATGCCGCGAATGTGTTGCGCATCGGCGACGCACTGGTGATGCCAGCCAGTTTCCCGCGTACGCAGCAGCGGCTGATTGACGCCGGCTTCAAGGTCATCGCCGTCGACGTCTCCGAATTGCAGAAAGCCGAAGGTGCAGTGACCTGCTGCAGTCTGGTGTTTCGCGAGGCGGGGTGATCTCGGCATATGACGTCTTTGATCTCTGAGTAAGCGGGCCGCTTTACTCGTGGAAGCCAGGGTCACCAGGCATCGGCACCTGCGATGAGACGCCGAACGGTTACTCTACGCGGATCATTCACCGACACATCGCAAGGAACACCCATGTCCCAGACCATGTACGTCAGCTCCGTTTCCGTCTTCAAGCAGATGCTCGGTGGTCTCGCCGCGAATTTGGCCAAGGCGGAGGCACATGCGGCGGAGAAGAATATCGAGCCGACGGCATTCACTCAGGCACGGCTGTTTCCGGACATGTTTCCGCTGAGCAAACAGGTGCAGATCGCCTGTGATTTTGCGCGTGGTGTGTCGGCGCGCCTGGCCGGTGCCGAGGTACCGAAGTACGACGACAACGAGCGGACGTTCGAGGAGTTGCGTGGCTTGATCGCTCGCAGCATTGCGTTTATCGACGGCTTCGATGCGGCGCAGTTTGAAGCTGCCGCTCAGCGTGAAGTCGTGATCCGGCCCGGTACACCGAAGGAGCGTCGCTTCGACGGCCAGGGCTATCTGCTGAGCTATGGCCTGCCGCAGTTCTTCTTCCATGTCACCACCGCGTATGCGCTGTTGCGCCACAACGGCATCGAGATCGGCAAGCGCGACTACATGGGCCAGTACTGATTATTTCGTAGCGGGGCAGTTTCGTGCCGGGCAGGGTGGTCATGCCCGGCACCTGTTCGCCTGATCGTTCTTTGTCCGGGCAGGCGAGGCTGTTACTTGCTGTTCTTCTTCTTTTCCTGCTTGGCGGCCTTTTTCTCTTTCATGGTCTTGGCCGGCTTTTTTTTGTCGCTCTTCTTTGAATCCAAACCCTTGCTCATGTCGCTCTCCGCGGTGTGGTTGGGTGGTATGCAACGTGTGACACGCAGCGAAGTCTAAGCCGTTCCGGGGGCTGTTGTGCAGAATCCGGCAGAGAATGCTGTGCCTGGCAGATCAGCCGGGGCAGCTTCAGATGCGGTCGCCTGGAGCCAGATAGCGCCATTGCCCGGCCGGCAATTTGGCGAGCGGGATGCGGCCCACACGCAGGCGTTTCATCGCCAGCACCTTCAGGCCGACCGCCTCGCACATCGGTTCGATCTGGGTGGGCTGCAACACCTTGAACGCGAAGCGCAACCGCTGCTCGCTCTGCCAGCTGACCTTGATCGGCGGCATCGCATAGTTGTTGAAGCGCAGGCCGTGGTTGAGCAGGGCCAGCCCGTTGGGGATCAGTGTGCCGCTGACATCGACCACAAACTCCTGCTCGACCCGTTCGATGTCCTCGGTAAGTTTGCGAGTGACGCGCCAGTCCTGGGTAAAGATCAGCAGGCCGCTGGCGTTGGTCGGCAATGGCAGTGGTGAAGTCAATCGTTGCAGATGCCGCTTCAGCAGACGCACACCCGACGCGTCATCGGGCGAGCGGGTATCGGGTGTGACGAGTGCGCTGGCCGGGTTTGGGCCGTTGCCGGAGTCGTAGCCAATCGGCTTGTGCAGCACGAGGGTAGCCGGTTCGGTGGCGATCAACCGGGCGCCTGGATCGAGTTCAACGGTTTGCGTGTCCACCATGAACTGCGGCTCTTCCACCACCACCCCATCGACCCTCACCCAGCCACCCTCGATGTACTGCTCGGCCTCACGCCGCGAACATTGGGCCAACGCGACGACGCGTTTGGCGAGGCGGAGCGATTCAGTCATCGAGATGCCATTGAGAAGGATGGGTCATTGTAAGCGCCTTCTGCCTTTCTCCCTGTCGCTCCTGCGCCCTCGCCCTTCGGGAGAGGGTTGGGGTGAGGGTTCGGGTGCTCGCAGGACCGCCCATTTCTCGTCACCCCTGCGTAGGCAGGGGCCCAGCGTCCTTGGGCGTGAACTAAGGCATTCCCGCGATCTGTAATTTCCCTTGCAGAGCTTTGTAGAGCGGGGTCAAAAGCAGGGCCGGAGCAAAGCCAACGCCGTGCGAAATCCGTGCGCGGCAGATGTGCTCCCTCCCCTGCGTGCAGGGGAGGGCTGGGGTGGGGTTGCTCTTCGCCCGAGGATCAAGAGCGTTACCCCCTCCCAATCTCCCCCTGCAAGCAGGGGGAGGAGTAAAGCCAAAGTCAAAGGGTTCCGTAGCCAGTGGCAATTGGCGCGGACGCCCCCAGATCGGGGGCTTCAGATATATCGAGAGCGCGACATGATTCCTTTTTCCGTCCTTGACCTGGCGCCAGTCACCGAAGGCAGCGATGCCGGGCAGGCGTTCCGTAACACGCTGGATCTGGCGCAGCTGGCCGAACGCCTCGGCTATCGGCGCTATTGGCTGGCCGAACACCACAACATGCCCGGCATCGCCAGCGCGGCGACGGCGGTATTGATCGGCCATGTGGCGGGTGGCACCTCCACGATACGCGTCGGGGCAGGCGGCATCATGCTGCCGAATCACGCGCCGCTGCAGGTGGCCGAGCAGTTCGGCACGCTGGCGTCGCTGTATCCGGGGCGGATCGACCTGGGGCTGGGCCGCGCGCCGGGTACCGATCAAGCGACTGCGAAAGCGCTGCGCCGTTACTTCGACGGCGCCGATACGTTTCCACATGACGTGATGGAGCTGCTCGGGTATTTCGAGCCGGCCAAGCCCGGTCAGCCGGTGCGCGCGGTGCCTGGGGCCGGGATCGAGGTGCCGGTGTGGTTGCTCGGCTCGAGCCTGTTCAGCGCGACATTGTCGGCGCGGCTTGGCCTGCCATTCGCGTTTGCCTCGCACTTTGCGCCGGATGCAATGGATGAGGCGCTGGCGCTGCACCGCCGCGATTTCAGGCCTTCGCAGCGCCTGCAGCAGCCTTGCGCGATGCTCGGCATCAACGTGGTTGCCGCTGACAGTGATGAGCAGGCCCGGCGACTGTTCACCACCCAGCAGCAGAGCTTCATCAACCTGCGTCGTGGCCGGCCGGGGCTGATCCCGCCGCCGATCGATGACATCGAATCGTACTGGACGCCAGTGGAAAAGCACGGCGTGGAAAGTGCGCTGGCCTGTGCGGTGGTTGGCGCCGAGGACACGGTGACTGACGGCATCGGCGCCTTCATTGCTCGGCATAAACCGGACGAACTGCTGATCACAGCCAACGTGTTTGAGCACGCAGCGCGGCGGCACTCGTTTGAGATCGCGGCGGCGGCACGGGACCGGCTTGGGGCGGCCAGTTTGCACACGAGCTGACCAGGTATGGCCGCAAAACAGCGAACAGGGCCGCCGATCGGCCATAATTGGGGTTATTCCTCGCATTGTTGAAGCTTTCCGACGCATGAAAACACCCAAGGGCCTGCAGGCATTGATCGACGAGGGCGTGATCGATCAGGTGCTCCGGCCACTCAAGAGCGGCAAGGAAGCCTCCGTGTATGTGGTGCGCGCGGGCGATGACATCCGTTGTGCCAAGGTCTACAAGGACATGGCGCAGCGCAGTTTTCAGGCTCGCGTTCAATATCAGGAAGGTCGCAAGGTGCGCGGCAGCCGGCAGGCCCGCGCGATCGGCAAGGCCAGCAAGTTTGGCCGCAAGGAGATGGAGGCCGCCTGGAAAAACGCCGAGGTCGATGCGCTGTACCAGCTCACCGCCGCCGGCGTGCGGGTGCCGCAACCTTACGGCTACTTCAATGGAGTGCTGGTGATGGAGCTGGTCACCGACGCGGACGGCTATTCCGCGCCACGCCTTGGCGAAGTGGAGCTGTCGCCGGAGACTGCGCGTGCTTACCATCGGTTCCTCATGCAGCAGGTGGCGCGCATGCTGTGCATCGGTCTGATCCACGGCGATCTGTCCGAATACAACGTGCTGGTCGCACCGGAAGGTCCGGTGATCATCGACTTGCCGCAGGTCGTCAGCGCGTCCGGCAACAACGCGGCGCGGGCCATGCTCCGGCGCGACGTGGGCAACATCACGATCAGTCTGTCGCGCTTCGCGCCGGAATTGCTGGATACCCACTACGGCGAGGAAATGTGGGCGCTGTTCGAACTGGGTGAATTGCACCCAGACAGCGAACTCACCGGCCACTTCGAGTTCGACGAAAGCGTCGCCGATGTCGACAGCGTGATGCAGTCGATCATCGACGCCCGCGAGGAAGCGATCATTCGTCAGCAGGGCCGCGAGGCGGCAGCGCAAGGCGACTGACGGGTCTGCTGCGCTTAGCTCGCTGTAGCCTGTGCGGAGCACGATTTGTAGGAGCGCACCCTGTGCGCGAAAAGCC
>JBAPPP010000217.1:0-3123 GCA_049280175.1 Rhodanobacter sp. | reverse complement strand
CTCCGGGTGCGCTGGAAAATCCGGCCGCTGCGCGCGCCAAATCCTGCAGGATCAGCGACGAAAGTCCGCGTCGTCCAGAGCGGTACTCTCCAAAAACGCGTCGAGCAACGCGCCTCGATATTTCTGTCGATGCAGCAGCAATGAAAGTTTGCGTCGTAGATCGAGGAACGGAGTTTTCAATGCTTTCAACCGCCCCGCTGCCAGCGCGTCGGTGACAGCCACGACAGGAAGGCACGCGATACCCAGTCCGGCCACTACGACCTGCTTGATTGCCTCGATCTGATCCAGCTCCAGCACGGTTTCACCCGGCGGCAACTGCGCCAGCACGCGTTCGCTGGTTGCACGCGTGGCCGAACCAGGCTCGCGCAGCACCCAGCGGGCACCAGCGAAATCAGCTGGCTTTAAACCACGCTTGCGTGCCAGCGGATGATCCGGCGGGGCGCACACTACCAATAGATCATCGCGCCAGGGCCGCACTTCCAGCAGCGGATGGGCAACCGGTCCTTCGACGCAGCCGACGTCCAGGCTGTGATCGAGCACACTCGCCGCAATTGCTTCGGTATTTGCCACCCGCAAGCGGATCGCCACCTGCGGATGGCCGCGCACGAACGCGCCGAGCAATTCACCGACACGATAATTACCCACGGTGTTGCTGGCGCCGATGCGCAGCTCACCCGCCAGCGCCGCGCTGCCTTCGCTCCCGCGTCGGCTGAACTCGGCGTGCCGTTCCAGCAGTTCCTGTGCCAGCGGCAATAATTCACGGCCACGTGCGTTCAGCCGTAACCGACCGCGCTCACGTGCAAACACGGGTGCATCCAGCTGCCGCTCCATTTCGGCCAGCGCCATGCTGGCCGCGGGCTGGGTCAGGTATAGCCGCTCGGCAGCAGCGCGCACGCTGCCGTGCAGCGCCACCTGCACGAAGACCTCAAGCTGGCGGGGGCTGATATTGATCATCAGTTTATCTTATACATTCCATCAGATTTTCCAAGTTTTACTGATGGATATGAGCGCGGACAATGACGGCATTGTCGGAGTCCCCCATGAACGTGCCTGCGGTCGCTACCTCCTCCCCCAACTTGCGGCAACAGGTGCCCGGCCTGCTGCTAGCGGTGGTGATCGGCCTGTTCGCGCTGGTGCTTGGACGCTACGCGCCGCTGATCGGCGGTCCGGTCATCGGCATCGTGCTCGGCATCATCGTGCGCAACCTGCTGTCACCCGGCGAGTCTTACCAGCCCGGTATCGCGTTCGCCGGCAAATACGTACTGCAGTGGTCGATCATCGCACTCGGTTTCGGGCTCAGCCTCAGCCAGGTTGTCAGGACCGGGGCGGAATCGCTGTCGGTGACGCTGGTGACCATGACGGTGGCATTTCTCGCCGCGTGGCTGCTCGGGCGTTGGCTGGGCGTGCACGACAAATTGAAGATCCTGATCGGCGTGGGCACTGCCATCTGTGGCGGCTCCGCCATCGCCGCGATCACGCCGATCATCCAGCCGGACGATCACGATACCGCGTTTGCGATCTCCACCATCTTTCTGTTCAACCTCATCGCGGTGCTGCTGTTTCCGGTGCTTGGGCACCTGATGCACATGTCGGACATGGGCTTCGGCCTGTGGGCTGGCACCGCAATCAACGACACGTCCTCGGTCGTCGCAGCCGGCTACAGCTACAGCAAGAGTGCTGGCGACTACGCCACCATCGTCAAGTTGACACGCGCCACGCTGATCATTCCGATCTGCCTGGTATTGGCGTTGGTGGTCGCTGCACGCGAAAAGCGCGTCCTCAGCCAGGACGGCGGCGGCGGCCATTTCAGCCTCGCGAAAATCTTCCCGTGGTTCATCCTGTGGTTCCTGGTCGCCTCCGCCGTGCGCACTGCCAGCCTGATCCCGACATCGATCCAGCCAGCGATTCACACGGCGGCGGAATTCCTGATCATCGTCGCGCTGACCGCGATCGGGCTATCGGCTGACCTGCGCAAAATGGCCGCCACCGGCGTGCGACCGATCCTGCTCGGACTCGGCGTATGGATTGCCGTCGCCGTCAGCAGCCTGCTGGTACAGCTGGCGATCGGGCAGCTCTGACGTCAAGCCCTTTAACCTGATTCATGAGTCCGCATCGAAACAGGGTTAGGCGCCGCGGTCCGCACCAGCCTGTCGCCAAGGGTCACCCGGGGCCTTGAAATAGTGCCTGAAAACGTAGCCCCAAGGCATGACGATGGGAACCAGGACAACGCCCATCATGCACGCAAACAGTGTCTCGGACGCATAGTCATCGAGACTTCCGGCCAGCCACATGCGGAGAGCGAAAGCGATAACCCAAACGACCTTCCAGAGAAGCTCGAAAAGTAGCAGCGGAAGCATCTTCAGCGGGTACCGAAGACCCAGAACGGACAGCAAAGCCAGCGCGCCCAAAAGAGAGCGAATCACCGTATTCGCGTTGGCAACCGAGTTGGGTGGCGCAATGATCGAAGGCCACACCGTGAGTGCGAGCCCGACGGCGATGAGCAAGTACATCCCGCGCAGGAGATAAAGCCGCCATGTGCTGACTTCGGACATGAGTACTGAGCTCCGTTGAGTGAGGACCAGCGGCAGACATGTCAGGCCTTGCCCTGCTCCACCAGCGTCAGCGCTACCTTGTCGCGCAGATAGACGGGCAGTGCCAGTTCCGGTGCTTGTGCGCGGCCGGCCCTTAATTCGCGCATGGCCAGTTCGGCGACGTGCGCGGCCTGCGGATAACGCATGCCGTCAGCGGAGCGCAGCGTGCCTGTCAGGCGTTCGCACAATACGGTGGCATACGTCGCCCAGCCGCTGCCGACGACCTGCCATGCGGCGGCCTCCGGCAATTGCAACGAGTCGGCGGTACAGACGCGCTCGTCATCCAGCGCGATCAGTCCGCCGTTGGCGTCGCGCCGATAGCAGGCCGCATAGATTTCGCCCATCCTCGCGTCGATCACCGCGAGGATCGCGGTGTCTTCGTCTTCCGGTGCCTCCAGCGCCAGCGCCGCCAGCGAGGAAATGGTAATCACCGGCAGACTCAGTGCCAGCGCCATGCCCTGGGCCAGTGACACACCAAGCCGCACGCCCGTGAACGCGCCGGGGCCACGACCGACCGCGATCGCATCCAGCG
>JBAPPP010000216.1:0-2472 GCA_049280175.1 Rhodanobacter sp. | reverse complement strand
GAATACACCCGGATCTGCCGCGACCCGGCAACGCATCAGCCGCTGGCCTATCTGCGCCTGCGCCGGGCGATCCGCAACGTCGTCGAGCATCGCGACATCGAACCAGGTCAGGCGCTGCCCAGTGAGCGCGATCTGTCGCAGGCACTGAAACTGTCGCGGGTCACCGTGCGCAAGGCGATCGCCGGCCTGGTCGAGGAGGGTCTGCTGACCCAGCGGCATGGCGCCGGTACCTTCATCGCCGAACGCATCATCAAGCCGATGTCGCGGTTGAGCAGCTTCACCGAAGATCTGCGCGAGCGCGGCCTGCATCCGCGGTCGGAGTTTTTCGAGCGCGGCCTCGGCGAGGTGACACCGGAAGAATCGATGGCGCTGAACCTGTCGCCCGGTTCGCTGGTTATACGGTTGCACCGCGTGCGTTACGGCCAGGACGAACCGCTGGCGATCGAGCGCAGTGTCGTGCCGGCCAGCGTGCTGGCTGATCCCATGCTGGTGCACGACTCGCTATACGAAGCGCTGGAACGTGTGAACTGCCGCCCGCGCCGAGCGCTGCAACGACTGCGTGCGGTATCGCTGAACGCGCAACAGGCGCGCCTGCTGCACGTTGCCGCGGGCAGCGCAGGCCTGAGCATCGAGCGCCGCAGTTTTCTGGATGACGGCCGCGTCGTCGAGTTCACCTGCTCCTGGTATCGCGGCGACATCTACGACTTCGTTGCCGAATTGCAGACTGATTGACTATCCCCGATTGAACACACCGAACTGAGAGCCGCTTTGAATACGCCAGTCCTGCACGCACGCGACACCCTGATGTACCGCGAAGCACACGAGTCGGCCGAGGTCGTCGAGCGCCAGTTCGCTGCCAACGACAGCGTGGTGACGGCGCTGGCGCAGTCGCTGCGTGCGCAGCCGCCGCGCTTCATCGTTACCTGCGCGCGCGGCAGCTCCGATCACGCTGCGGCCTATGCGAAGTACGTGTTCGAGACGCAGCTGGGCATCGTCACGGCATCGGTGTCGCCATCGGTCACCTCGGTCTACGCCGCTCCGCAGCAATGGGAAGGCGCGCTGTTCATCGCGATATCGCAGTCGGGCAAGAGTCCCGATCTGGTGCGCAATGCGCAGGCGGCCAAGCTGGCTGGCGCGCGCGTGGTGGCGATGGTCAATGTCGAGGACTCGCCGCTGGCGGCGGTCGCCGATACGGTGATTCCGCTGCACGCGGGGCCGGAACGCAGCGTGGCGGCGACCAAGAGCTATCTCGCTGCGCTGGCCGCGGTGCTGCATCTGTGCGCGCGCTGGCGCGGTGATCGTGCGCTGGTGGATTCGCTGCATGCATTGCCCGATGCCTTGCGTGCGAGTTGGGATGCCGATTGGTCGTCGCTGAGCGATGGCCTGGTCGACGCGAATAACCTGTTTGTGGTCGGCCGCGGCTTCGGTCTCGGCATCGCCCTGGAGGCGGCGCTGAAATTCAAGGAAACCTGCGGCCTGCATGCCGAGGCGTTCAGCGCGGCCGAGGTGAAGCACGGACCGATGGCGCTGGTCGGGCCGGGTTTCCCGGTGCTGTTTTTTGCGCAGGACGACGACACGCTCGCCAGTACGCTGGCGGTGGCCGACGAATTTCGCCGACGCGGGGCCAAGGTCTTTGTGGCGGCGCCCGGCATGCAGGGCAGTGGCATGTTGCCGGTGCTGGCAGGCTTGCCGGCACTGTGCACGCCGTTGCTGATCATCCAGAGCTTTTATCGTGCTGCCAGCGGACTGGCCTTGCTGCGGGGTTTCAATCCCGACGTGCCGCCGCATCTCAACAAGGTGACTGAGACAGTTTGAGCGCAGGGACGGTTTGAAGACGGGGACGAGCGGGGCAGGGCGAGCAACAACCGCCGACGTTTCCATCGTTGTGCAACAACCATTCGATTCCATGCATGCCCAAGGTCAATGACATGACTCTCGCTCTCCTCAATGGTCGTGTACTCACCGGGCACGGCTGGCAAAACAATCTCGCGGTGTTGCTGGAAGGCGAGCACATTGCCGATCTGCTGCCGCCGGATGATCCGCGCATACGCAATGCGCCGCAGCACGATCTGCAAGGCGCCAGGCTGCTGCCGGGCTTCATCGACGTGCAGGTCAACGGCGGCGGTGGCGTGCTGTTCAACGACGCACCCACGGTGGAGACCATCCGCCGCATCGGCGCGGCGCACCGGCGCTACGGCACGACGGGCTTTCTGCCGACGCTGATCAGCGATGACGTGCAGATCATGCGTGCGGCGCTCGCCGCGGTGGAGCAGGCCATGGCCGAAGGCGCGCCCGGCGTGCTCGGCATCCATCTTGAAGGTCCGTATCTCGCGCCGGCACGCAAGGGTGTGCATGATCCGAAATTCTTCCATGCGCCGGGCAGCGACGAACTGGCGCTGCTATGCGCGCCGCGCCGCGGAGTGCGTCTGCTCACGCTGGCACCGGAGCGCGTGCCGCTGGCCAGCATTGGTG
>JBAPPP010000215.1:0-2085 GCA_049280175.1 Rhodanobacter sp. | reverse complement strand
ATCGAGCTCCTCCAGCCGCTGCATGAATTCAGCGTCCGACACGCCGATCAACGCTGGCGGCACCAGGCTCTGCACATCGACATCGGCCAGCGACAGCGCGCGCCCGGCTTCGCGCGCCAGGATCACCAGCTTGCGCGCCACGTCGAGACCGGACAGATCCTCGCGCGGATCGGGCTCGGTATAGCCCAGGGCATGCGCTTCGTGCAGCAACGCGGAAAACGGTTGCTGGCCGTCATGGCGGTTGCACAACCATGCCAGGGTGCCGGAGAGCATGCCGTCCACCGCGAGCAGCTCGTCGCCGGTGTCGAGCAGGTCGCGCAGCGTCTGCATCACCGGAAGCCCCGCACATACCGTCGCTTCGTAACGAAAGCGCATGCCGCCATGACAGGCTGCACGGATCGCCTGCCAACGTGCCAGCGGACCGCTGCCGGCCAACTTGTTCGGCGTGATCACATGAAGTCCGGCGGCGAGCCAGCCAGCGTAGTGCGATGCCACCGCATCGTTCGCGCTGCAATCGATCAGCAATGCATGACCGCCATCGCCGCCGCGCACATGGGCGGCAAATTCGTCGAGATTGCTGGGGCGCCACGTCTGCGCACGGTCGCAACGGTTGTTGAGTTCGGGGTCGTCGCTGTCCAGCCACATGCGCTTGCTGGCGGCGACTCCACACAGCTTCAGCTCCAGTCCGCCGAGTGCCAATCGCGACTGCGCGGTGCGTAACTGGGCCAGCAGCGCGCTGCCGACGCGGCCGGGACCGATCAGGCCCACCGCCAGTACACGACGACGTACATGGGTCGCTGGTCGTACAACGCTGGGCGGCTGGTGCTGGCTTGCAAGCGGGTGGCTTGCGGGTTGATATGCACAGAGATTCACGATTGCCTCCAGTGGAGGCCCGTGCTCGCTGGCGATGTCGGTGTGTGCCGGCCCGCCTCTTCGAGGGCGGGGCCGTTGCGTTGTTGAAGCTAGTCGCGCACGGACTCCCACCCCGACCCTGTCGTGGTCGTGGTGGTAATCGTGGCGATGGACAAGGTGCCTGCGCACGGCGGCATGCGCCCGGTAATGACCGGGGCGAGCAAGCTGTGGGCTGGCATGAGAATTAATGACATGGCACCGACCATAAAGGCGATGCTGCATTGCAGTCAACAGATGCATTTGAAACTTCTTTCGGGAGGTCGCTGCCAAGCCAGCTCATCGATCGAGCTTTGAAGGATCCGTAGCTTCGCTCATGGATCGACGATCAAGATCCCGACGACAGGCCTATAGCCAGGAAGCGGGAGGGCTCCAGCCAGCTACCCATGCGGGGATATCTTCTGCCGGCATCGGGTGGGCGATGACATACCCCTGCAACTGCCTGCAGCCCAGCGAGATGAGGAGCTCGCCTTGCGCCGCCGTCTCGATACCCTCGGCAATCACCGTTATTCCCAGCAGACGTGCCGTGGTGATGATTCCGGCGGCAATCGCAATGTTTCGCGACTCCACGAGGATGTCACGCACAAAGCTCTGGTCGATCTTCAACGTGCCCACATCCATCTTCTGGATGTGGCTGAGCGAGGCGCTGCCGGTTCCGAAGTCGTCCAGACTCACCATCACACCCCGCGCGCGGCATTCGTCAATCACCAGCCGGGCCCTGACGGGGTCGAGCAGGGGGCCGGTCTCGGTGATCTCGACGCCCAGCAGCGTCGCATCGATGTCGGCGTGTGCGGCAAGCGCCTCATCGAGATCGGCAATGAAGTCCGGGTGCATCAGGTGACGTGTGCTGATGTTGACCGACACGGGCAACCTGATCCCCTGATCCAGCCAGATTCGATTGGCCCGCAATGCCGCGTCCAACACATAGCGACCGATCGGACGCGCGAGTCGGGCGTCGTCTAGCGCGTGGTGGAACAGTGCGGGTGGCAACAAGCCGAGCGCAGCATCGCGTAGCCGCAGCAGGGCTTCTACGCCGACGACTCGCGGCGTGGTGGAATCGGCGTCGATGGCGACGATAGGCTGAAAAAGCAGCGCCATACTGCCTTCATCAAGCGCAGCGGCAACGCGCGCCTTCATCGAGCGCTGCTCGACATTCGTGAGTTCAAGCGCTGCGGC
>JBAPPP010000214.1:0-2671 GCA_049280175.1 Rhodanobacter sp. | reverse complement strand
TTCCGAGATCCAAAGCAAAACAAGGCCTGGACGAGGCTCGATTCTCGTCCGGGCTTTTTGTTGCCAGGTTTTCTAGTTTCACGCGTCGGGGCTTCGGTGGTTGTCGTCGCCATCGGGTCATTCGGGCTTGGCTGGCAGTGATGCCCCGTTGACATGAACGGCTTGCGGCGCCGGAAGCGCGCGGGCCAGCCAGCTACAATGGCGGTACTTTTCATCCGATTCGCCATCATGTCCGCGCAACCCGCCCCCCATCGCATGCCAGCCGCCGAGGCCGACAAGCTGGCCAGACGCTTGCGGCATCAGGTCGGGCAGGCGATTGGCGATTTCGGCATGATCGAGGATGGCGACAAGGTGATGGTGTGCCTGTCCGGGGGCAAGGACTCCTACACCATGCTGGATATCCTGCTGCAATTGCAGGTGAAGGCACCGGTGCGCTTCGAGCTGATCGCGGTGAACCTGGACCAGAAGCAGCCGGACTACCCTGAGCATGTGCTGCCGGATTACCTGACCGCGCGCGGCGTGCCGTTCCACATCATCGAGCAGGACACCTACAGCACGGTGACGCGGGTGATCCCGGCCGGCAAGACCATGTGCAGCCTCTGTTCGCGACTGCGGCGTGGTGCGCTGTACCACTGGGCGGCGGCCAATGGGATCACGAAGATCGCGCTGGGGCATCATCGCGACGACATTCTCGCCACGTTTTTCCTGAACCTGTTCTACCAGGCGCAGCTGAAGGCGATGCCGCCGAAGCTGCGCTCGGACGATGGCCGTCATGTGGTGATCCGGCCGCTGGCGTATTGCAAGGAGGCCGATATCGCCGACTACGCCTCACTTCAGCAATTTCCGATCATCCCGTGCAACCTGTGCGGCTCGCAGGACAACCTCCAGCGTAAGGCAGTGCAACGGATGCTGGCCGAGTGGGAGCAGGTGCAGCCTGGCCGTAGCGAGAACATCTTCCGCGCACTGGGCAATGTGTCACCCTCGCAGCTCGCCGATCGCAAGCTGTTCGATTTTGCCGCGCTGGGTGCTGGCCCTGCTGCGGCGTCTGCATGGCCCGCGTGCGCAGCGGATGAGACGGCGGCAACGCATACTTGAATACTTCGGTATCTTTGCAGCCTTGTATTTCCACTCCATCTAGTCGAGTAGCCACCGTGTCCTTCTTTGCATCCGTTGAAATGGCTCCGGGCGATCCGATCCTGGGCCTGACCGAGACCTATCTGGCCGACAGCCGCCCGGGCAAGATCAATCTGGGCGTGGGCATCTATGTCGACGAACAGGGCCGCATCCCGCTGCTGCCGACGGTGCATGAGGTGGAGCGGGCGCTGGTGGCAGCTGGCAAAGCGCGTGGCTATCTGCCGATCGACGGCCTGCCGGCCTATACCAAGCTCACGCAGCAGCTGCTGTTTGGTGCCGAGTCCCCATTGTTGGCGGCCGGACGGGTGGCGACCGCGCAGACCATCGGCGGTAGCGCCGCGTTGCGCGTGGCTGCCGACCTGCTCAAGCAGGTGGCCGGGCCAGGCGCGAAGATCGCGATCAGCAACCCAAGCTGGGGCAACCACCACGTGGTGTTTCGCACTGCCGGCTTTGAGTTGCTCGAATACCGCTACTACGACCCGCAAAGCCACGGCCTGGATTTCGCCGGCATGCTGGAGGATCTGCAGAAGCTGGAGCCGGGTACCGTGGTGTTGTTGCACGCGTGCTGCCACAACCCGACCGGCGTGGATCTCGATGAGGCGCAATGGCAGCAGGTGATCGCGCTGATGCAGGAGCGCTGGCTGTTGCCGTTCATCGACATCGCCTATCAGGGTTTCGACAAGGGTATCGACAAGGATGCCGCTGCAGTGCGCATGCTTGCGGCGTCGGGCACCGAGGCGTTCGTGGTGGCCAATTCGTATTCCAAGTCGTTTTCGCTGTATGGCGAGCGGGTTGGTGCGCTGTCGATGGTGGGTGCGGATCGCGATGAAGCAGCGCGACTGCTGTCGAAGATCAAGCAGACCATCCGCGCGAACTACTCCAGCCCGTCCGCCCATGGCGCGAGTCTGGTGGCCGGCGTGTTGGGTAGTCCCGAACTGCGCGTGCGCTGGGAGCACGAGCTCGGCGAGATGCGCTCACGCATCCATGCGATGCGTGCCGGTCTGGTCGACAAACTGGCCGCCCTTGGCGCGCCGGAGTTCGGTTTCATCAACAAGCAGGCCGGCATGTTTTCCTACTCGGGCCTGAGCAAGGCGCAGGTGCACCGGCTGCGCGACGAATATGCAATCTACGCGCTGGATACCGGGCGCATCTGCGTTGCCGCGCTGAATCACGCCAACCTCGATACGGTGGCGGCTGCGGTGGCCGCGGTCTCTCGCTAAATTCTCCATCCGTCATCCTTGCGAAGGCAGGGACCCAACGCCTTCGATCTAGCCAAGGCACCGGGTTTCTGCCTTAGCCGGGATGACGGCAGAAAAACCTTCGCCTCTGGGCGGCACTCATCCGGATATCCATGTTTTTTCGCAATCTCACGCTGTTCCGTTTTTCCCCCGCCGTTGCCACCGATCTGAAGCGTCTCGATGAGGCGCTGGGCGAGCATCGCCTGCGCCCTTGTGGCCCGCTGGAGATGTTCACCAAGGGTTTCGTGCCGCCACTCGGGCGTGGCGAAGAAGAGCCGCTCACGCACACAGTGAAGCAC
>JBAPPP010000213.1:0-5097 GCA_049280175.1 Rhodanobacter sp. | reverse complement strand
ACGCAAAGAATGGTGCTTTCGCGATACCAATCAGGAATTGCGAGACTTTGATGTCGGCCTTGAAGATGGAAATGAACTGAACAGGTGATGTGCCCAAGGTAAGCTGGCAAACCAGGGCTCCGCCGATAATGCCCGCCATCATCGCAATGAAGGTCAGCAGCGGCAGCGATATGAGCAAGGCGAGCACGCGAGGCATGACCAGGAGCTCCACGGGGTCGAGGCCCAGGGTCCGCAGAGCATCAATTTCTTCCCGGGCCTTCATGGAGCCGATTTGCGCCGCGAATGCGCTTGCGGTTCGTCCAGCCAGGAGGATGGCCGTAAGGATGACGCCAAATTCTCTGAGAAACGCATAAGCGACGAGATCCACAGTAAAGATGGACGCGCCAAATCCCTTGAGCACAGATTCGCCGAGGAAGGCCACGACGGCGCCGACCATGAACGACAGCAAGGAGAGGATGGGGACGGCGTCAAGCCCGATCTGTTCGACTTGCGCGATCAGCGAGGTCACGCGCCAGCGTCGCGGCTGGAATGCGGTCCGCGCGAACGTCTCGAAAATAAGTCCGATGAAACCCAGCAGCGTGGCGGTCTGCTTGACGAAGTCCTCTACAGCGCAGCCGATACGCGCAAGTACGACAGGAATCACCGCGTGCTCACGCGGAGCCGGTGGTCTCGAGCAGTCGATCAACGCCTTGCCAACGGCATCAAGAAGCGCGCGCCGCGTGGAGGGCGTTGCTGACTGTGAGTTTAGCGATAGCAGTCGCGCCGGGCCGAACAGATCCGAAAGCAGGGAGGCGCCCGCGGTGTCGAGAGCGGCTATCCCGGAGATATCAATCTGGGCCTTGCTGACCACATCGGTGTTGATGGTCAGTATCTGCGCACGGATCGTGGCGTAATGAGGAAGCGTCCAGTCGCCTGTCGCGATGACAACTGATTTTCCCTCGCGCGTTTCAAACCGAATGCACCCGGTGCCTGCTGGCTTCGGCATCTGCATTCGATCTTGCGCAGTCGCATTCATTGGAATTTCCCAGGGGGATCCGTGACGCGTTCGAGCTCTACGTGACCAACTTGTCGTTCGCGACGGTCAGCATGCAAGATGACCGACAAAACGCGCTCCGCCTTGCCCGGAGCTACCGTCAGTAGTCAACGAAAGCGGCTGCCGGTGTTCGATGTCAATTGACATGCCTGTTCGACCCGACTGGGATCATACTTCTAGTTGGTACGCCGAGAGCATGTTCGACCTGTCGGCCCGTTCACCTCGGTAGTCCGAAACGCCTCTCACATCAACCAGCTCAGGAGCATCGTAGCCATGTCTTCATCCAACGAACAACGGCCGCCGCTTCCCCCGTTCACGCGCGAAACGGCCATCCTGAAGGTCCGTCTTGCCGAGGACGGTTGGAATTCCCGAGACGCGGCCAAAGTGGCGCTCGCCTATTCGCGCGACACCAAGTGGCGCAATCGCGCCGAGTTCGCGAACAATCGTGAAGAGGCGCAAGCGTTTCTCGATCGCAAATGGAGGAAGGAGCTGGACTATCGCCTGATCAAGGAATTGTGGACGTTTGGTGACAGCCGGATCGCGGTGCGTTTCGCGTATGAGTGGCACGACGACTCAGGAAACTGGTTCCGCTCCTATGGCAACGAGAACTGGGAGTTCGGCGAAGACGGCTTGATGAAGCACCGTCACGCAAGCATCAACGATATGCCGATCAAGGAGTCAGAACGCAAGTATCACTGGCCCCTGGGTCGACGCCCGGATGACCATCCGGGTCTTAGCGAGCTCGGCTTGTAAGCAGGGCTACGATCCGGGCGACGCCGTCCTGCGCAGGCTCGTGGCGCAAACGTGCCTGCCAAGGGATGGGGGTTGCAAGGCATCATCGCGACCTATTGAAATATCCAAGCGAGGCGCTTCCGTGGTGTCGTGCGTTCTTCGAGCGTCTGGCTGGCGCACAGAATCCTGGCCTACGTTTCATAGGCTTTCAGAGACAGGGAATGATTCAGCCGCTTGGTCCGAAGGATTTGCGATCGGTGGATGCGAGCACGGCCTCGAATAAGTCATCCATGCTTGTTCCTTCCGGGGCCACAGCGAGTACGGGTTCGAGACGGCCGTCCAAAAGCAGCATGGAGAAGCCGTGGATCAGGGACCAGCCGCCGATGATGTTTCCCAGCTCCTCGACGGTGGGTGTGTCGGTGAAGACGCCGCGTGCCTTGGCCAGCAGGGCATAGGCCTCCGCGCGCGCCGCGACATACGAAGGACGACTGGGGTCCAGGCGATCTGAGCGAAACATCAATTGAAATAGGGCCGGATTCGCCTCGGCGAAGGCGACGTAGGCGCGTGCCCCATCCCAGCGCCTGCGATGGGGCGATGTGTTGATCTCCCTCAGTTGCGCCGCGAAGCGCGCAAAGCCCGCCGCTGCCAGCTCGGTCAGCAGGCCGGGCAGATCGCCGAAGTGATGGGAGGGCGCGGCGTGCGAAACACCGGCTTCGCGAGCTGCTGCTCGCAAGGTAAGCGCGGGCAGTCCTTCGCGTCGAATGATGGCTTCGGCGGCCATGAGAAGGGCTTCACGGAGGGCGCCGTGGTGGTAAGGGGTCGTTTTCATGGGTCCAATCTTAACACTGTAAAGATTTTACTTGACAAGGGCTTGCGTCCGACCCATTCTATCTAGACAGTGTAAAGATACAGAAGTTCACCGCTGCTCATCGTGCTTGGCCGCAGGCCAGGCTCAACCCGACCACCACCTCTAGTCAAAGGCCATACCCGACCAAGAGAACGATCACCAAGCCACTGCGCTCTGGTGGGAGACCCGACATGTACGTGCCGTTCGATCACCGTAGTCACCGCTTAGTAGACCAACGACTCCCCATGCCCCTGACGGACGCATGGGAACAGCCAGACAGCCGGTGCGACCTGGTCCATCCGAGCGAATTTGTCGTGCTCGGTGGTGGTCCCGGCGACCTCCGCGCCTCGCTGGTACGGCACGAGCCGAATGGCCCCTGCACGCAAATCGCTTTTACGCCGGCCGATACGATCGTCGCGCGGATCTTCATGGGGCCATGCGCGCTCTCCGTGAAGTTGGGAACCCAGTGGATCAGCTGTGGTGAGGTGGGCGAGGGTTGTCTGCACATGAGTCTCGCCCAACAGGGCGTGCGCACCGAATGGCACGCCACCAGAGAGGCGCTGATCCTGCATGTGCCGGTTCGCTATTGGCGTGAAAATGTTGCGTGTGATTTGCCCGTTGCGATGGCAGCTCACGAGTTGGGTACGTGTGTCGATGCGCCGCTATTGCAACTGGCAAAGATGCTCTTCAGCGCTGCGTTGGATGCGCACGATCCTGCCTTTGCCCGTCATCTGGTGGACGCCATCGTGGCGCGCATCGGTGTGTTGTTCACGCAGCGCATCGCGCCCGTGGCTGCGATGGCACGCAATGGGTTGCCACGTTGGCGCCTGCAGCGCGTGGTCAGCTACGTACAGGAGCATGTGGGTGACGCCATCAGTCTGGCGGATATGGCGGCCGCCGCTGGTATATCCGCCATGCATTTCGCGGCGCAGTTTCGTGCAGCCACGGGTCTTCGTCCGCATCACTACCTGCTTCAGTGCCGCATCCAGCAGGCAAAGGTTTTGTTGATGGATACGACGCATTCGTTGATCGATATTGCCCTCAGCGTGGGATTTCGCACCCAGGCGCACTTCACCACAGTGTTCAAGAACTTCGAGTACACCACGCCCATGCAGTGGCGTCGAAACCGCGTGCAAGGCATGCATCGATCACAGCGCCAACACACGACGCTTCCCAACCATCCGGCTATAAGCCCTTTCTTATCGACTCAGCAAGAGGCGAGCAATCCATGACCACCAAACTACATCGCACATCTCCCCATGCACTCTGTCTTTCGTTGGTTGCCGCATGAATCGCACCGTACTTATTTCTGGCGGCGGCGTGGCCGGGCTGGCACTCGCTTATTGGCTGCAACGCGAAGGGTTCACCACGACGGTGATTGAGCGATCGCCCGAGCTGCGCAACGGAGGCCAGGCCGTCGATATTCGCGGCGTGGCTTTGGACGTCGTGAAGGCCATGGGTCTGCATGATGCCGTTGATGCTCGCCGCACAAGGCTGCGCGGCATGTCGATCGTGGATGCCGAGGGTCAGGAGATCGAGCGAACGGAGGAGCGAACGTTTAGCGCGGGTCGTCTGGATAGCGACGATATCGAAATCTTCCGCGATGACCTTTGTGGACTTCTGTTGAGTCAGGCGGGTGAGGGTGTCGAGTACATCTATGGCGACAGCATCGCTGCCATCCAGCAGGATGCGAACGCCGCAACCGTGTCCTTTCGCGGTCAGCCGGACCGGCGCTTTGACTTTGTGATCGGCGCCGATGGTGTCTACTCCAACGTGCGCAAACTGGTGTTTGGTAACGACACATCTTTCGTGAAGCCACTGGGCGTAGCCATGGCCCTGTTCACGACGCCCAACCTGATCGACTTGCGGGGCTGGCAGCTCGCTCACCGCGAAGAGGCAGTTGGCTACGTGATTTATCCCAGCTTCGACCAGACGCAGTTGCGGGTCGGTGTGGGATTCGGCGTCGAGCCTGGCGAGGTTCCCCGTAATGACATGGACGCTCAAAAGGCAGCGGTTGCGGCGAAGTGCAAGCATCTCGGTGGTTATTTCCCTCAGCTACTGGACGCCATGCGTGATACGTCGCAGTTCTATTGGGGAGAGTTGGCACAGATCCATATGCCGGGCTGGTCGCAGGGGCGCGTCGCGCTGGTGGGCGACGCTGGCTATTGCGCGTCGCCGTTCTCGGGCCAGGGTACGAGCCTGGCGCTGGTGGGGACGCTGGTACTGGCTAAAGCATTGGCGCAAAGCCCGGAAGATTTCGGCGCAGCGTTTGCCGCCTATGAGCAGCGCATGCGCCCGTTCGTCAAACTCAACCAGGGTCTGGTGGACATGGAGCGTCGCGGTCACGTTCCGGACGATCAACTCACTGCAGCCAAGAACGGTATCTCGCTCGACGATCTGCTTTAAGCCTGGCATTGCCAAAACGAAAAGCAGGCCTGCATCGCGCGCCTTCTTTTGCCCGAGGCTTGCTGTACGCAGGTTGGGG
>JBAPPP010000212.1:0-4143 GCA_049280175.1 Rhodanobacter sp. | reverse complement strand
TTCTTTGCGTTCCTCATCGGAACCATCGGATGCATGGAAGGCTTCAAGGTTTCAGGTAGCGCGCAATCGGTGGGAGAGCACACCACGTCATCCGTTGTGCAGTCGATATTCGTGGTCATCCTTGTCGACGCGATAGCTGCCATTTTCTACATGCAGATGGGATGGTGATGGACGCCAAACCGATCATCGAGGTGCGCGGCCTGGTCAATCGCTTCGGCGACCAGATCGTGCATGACCACCTGGACCTCGATATATATTCGGGCGAGATCCTCGGTGTGGTGGGTGGGTCAGGTACCGGCAAGTCCGTCCTGCTGCAATCCATCGTTGGTCTACGTCGCCCCAACGCGGGATCCGTACGGGTTTTCTCGCAGGACTTGCTTGCCCTGTCGGAGGACGCACGTTCGGCCATCGAGCGACGCTTCGGGGTGCTTTTTCAGGACGGCGCGTTGTTCTCCTCGTTGACCGTTTTTGAAAACATCGCGATGCCGCTCATTGAGGACACTGGAATGTCGCGCGCGAACGCGACGCACCTGGCGGCCGTCAAACTCGCACTGGTCGGCTTGTCGGCTTCGACAGGCTCGAAATATCCGTCACAACTTTCTGGTGGCATGACCAAGCGCGCCGCACTGGCACGTGCGCTGGCGCTGGACCCCGAGGTACTGTTCCTCGATGAGCCCACGGCAGGTCTTGATCCCATCAGTGCGTCAGCGTTTGACCAACTGCTACTGACCTTACGCAACGCGCTCGGCATTACCGTTTTCCTCGTCACGCATGACCTGGACACTTTGTACACCGTCTGTGATCGCGTGGCGGTCCTGTCACACCAGCGCGTTCTGGTGGCGGGAACGCTTGCGCAAGTCGCTGCTGCAGACGACCCGTGGGTGCAGGAATATTTCCACGGCCCTCGTGGCCGAGCCGCTCAATCCGAGCAACGCACCGCCCTACCCATTGAAGCCCGCGGAGACTAGCTATGGAAACGCGCGCGCACCATGTACTCATCGGAATTTTCACTGTGCTCATCGTGGGCGCTGGTCTTTTGTTCGCCGTCTGGCTCGCACGGTCGAGCGCCGAGCGCCAGTTCCACGAATTCGACATCATTTTCAATGAGGCGGTGACCGGCCTGGGAAGGGGGGGCGCCGTGGAATACAACGGCATCAAGGTCGGCACGATTTATCGCATTCAACTCGATCCCAGCGATCCACGCAGAGTCATCGCGCGAATTCGTGTCGGCGCTGACGTGCCCGTGCGGAACAATACCCGCGCAAAGCTCGCGTTGACCGGTATCACGGGTGTCGCCGTCATCCAGCTAAGCGGCGGAGCGCCGCCAAGCCAATCGCTCGAAACGACAGACGGCTCAGTGCCACGCATCATCGCGGACCCCTCGCCATTGGCCAAGCTATTGAGCAACGGCGAGGACCTTGTCACCAACATCAACCTGGCGGTGGTGCGCGCAAGCGCCTTGCTCTCGCCGGAGAACACGGCCCGCATCGGGCGAACGCTTGACCATATCGACAAAATAACCAGCACCGTGTCCGACGATCGCGCAGATATTCACGCGATGCTGAGTCAACTTGCGCTCGCCAGCAAAGAAGCCAACGACGCCCTCAAGGCAACCAGGACATTGATCGCCAACGCCAACGGCCTGGTGACCGGCCCGGGTGTACAAACACTGGCCAGCGCTCGCGAGACCCTGGCGTCGCTCGAGAGAACCAGCGAGTCGCTGGACCACATTCTGGTAGCCAATCGAGACGCCATCGATAGTGGTGCGCAGGGGCTCGTTGAGCTCGGACCGACCATTCACGAGCTTCACGAGACGATCAACTCGCTGCACAAGATCGTACGTCAGATCAACGACAATCCCACGCGTTACATCCTGGGTCGCGAACAAACCAAGGAATTCAAGCCATGATTCGTCGAGCCATCGGAGTCGGCATCGCCGTGCTGCTCGCTGCGGCGGCAGCAAGCTGTTCCATCCTGCCCAAGGCGGAGACGCGGGAGATCTATGTGCTTCCGACCGCCATCAGGGCGACACCCTCTGCGTCGCCGCCAGTCACCGGGTCGCTGCGGATCAACACACCGAAAGCGACGGGGTTCCTGGACTCCAACCGCATTGCCGTGATGCCTGATGCATCGCGGATTACCGTGTATCAGGGCGCACGCTGGAGTGACGATGCGGCGGTCCTGATGCGCGATCGTCTAGTCGATGCTTTTCGCGCGGACGCCCGCCTCGCCTTGGTCAGCAACGGTGATGCGAACGAAAGAGCAGATCGCGAGCTCGACGGACAGCTTCGGTCTTTTCAGACCGAATACATCAACGGCGCACCGGTCGTAGTGATCCGCTACGACGCACAGGTTGTCGAAGTTCGTACGCGCCGCATCATTGCGACAAAGAGCTTCGAGGCACGCTCCACGCCCAGCGGCAAGGACGTTGTCAGCGCGGTCAATGCCTTTGGAATAGCTTCGGACACCCTGACCAAGGACGTCGTCGCCTGGGTCATCGAGCTTTGACAGGGGTGCCGGCGGATGCTGATTACCCGAGCCGAGGTTTCGGGGCAGTCTTCATCGCTTCAGTCTTGATGAACACCGCCCCGAACAGCTCGCTGGCTGCCGCCTCAAGCCGTCCTTGCTCCGAGATACATCGACTGCGGCTGCGCGAAGCCAGCCTTGACGTGCCGCGCGGTGTCATCAGCAAGCACTTCCTGCTCACCGGCCTCGATGCCTGTGATCACGGCCTGCGCGATGTCCTCGGGCCGCGACTTGGGGCTATCGACGCCCTTCACCATGTCGGTATCGATGTAACCCGCATGTACGCCCACGACCAGGGTGCCTTGTTCGCGAAGTTCGTTGCGCAGGCCGTTGGTGAGCGCCCATGCCGCGGCCTTCGATACCGAATAGGGACCGGTGGTCGGCAGGCTGGCCCAGCTCAATGCGGAGAGCATGTTGACGAGTGCGCCACCGCCGTTGGCACGGAGCACTGGGGCGAACGCGCGGCTCACCGCGAATACTCCGTAGAGATTGGTTTCCAGAACTGACCGCAGGCCCTCCACTCCCTCGCTACCCAGCAAGTCGTCGGAACCGATGACCCCGGCGTTGTTGATGACCAAGTCAACGTCGCCGCAGGCGGCCACTGCCGCGGCAATGTCTTCCGCGCTGGTGACATCGAGCTTCACCGGCACGACACCTGCCAGCGTCACGCTCGATGGGTCGCGCGCGCCTGCGTAGACCTTGCGTGCGCCAGCCGCCAGCAATGCCTTCGCATACGCCAGCCCCAATCCACGATTGGCACCCGTGACGAGTGCCGTACTGCCCTTGATCTTCATCGTTCAATACCTTCGGTCGAGATGGCGGAGTCATGGGGGCTGGGCGAAGCGCCATCGCTCCTCGCCAAGTCATGCACCATTCGCCGGCGAAACTCTTCCGGCGGTCAAGTGCGGGGAATACCTACGCGCAGCGCTTCGCCGGCCTCATCGTTCCATCACCAGCAACGTGGACGTGGCGGTCGCATAGAGGTTGTCGTTGGCGTCCATCAGCCTGGCTTCCGCAAACGCCACACGACGGCCGATCGTGATCACGGCCCCTTCGGCGCGAACGCGGCCGGTCTGCGCCGTCACCGTCTTGTGGAAGGCTATCTTCAGCTCCAGAGTTGTATACGCCTGTTGCGCGGTCAGCTTCGAATGCACGGCACAACCACACGCCGAATCGAGCAGCGTGGCGAAGTAACCACCATGCACGATGCCCATCGGGTTATACGCATGCGGCCCCGGCACCCCGGCGAACACGGCACGGCCATCGCCCACCTCGACCAGGTCGAAGTCGAGCGCATCGGCAATACCCGGCCGCTTGCCCGACGTTATGAACGCGCGCAATTGCTCCAGCCCGCTCAGGCCGGTGCCGATGTCGGCCACCATGCTCACGCCCGTGCCTCCAGCCCCAGCCGTTGCTTCAGCTGATGGCGTGAGGCGGCGAGGATCGCATCCGAGCGTTTCGAATCAGGCTCAATGCGTGCCAGCGAAAGCGCGCCGATGAGCTCGGCAACCATCGAGTGCGCTTCCACGTCGACGTCCACGTGACCCAGCGCAACGAGCTTTTCGCCCAGCGCGGCGGTCAGCCGCCCCGCGCCCGCAGCAAACTGGTCGCGCACCG
>JBAPPP010000211.1:0-29770 GCA_049280175.1 Rhodanobacter sp. | reverse complement strand
AGTCAGGGTAGTGCAATCGCGACTGAAGTCGCTCCCACAAGAGCTCGCGCACAGGGTGCGCTCCTACAAGTGAAGGGGTTGGTCGATCAGTAAATTTCGCCCACGCAGCAGCGCAGGCTGCCACCGGCTTTTTCGATCTCGCTCAGTTCCACCGCGCCGACCGCAAAGCCGTAGCCGGCCAGCGCCTCATGCTGCTCGCTGGTCAGTGCGGCAAACGCTGTCGCGCTCATCCATGCACGAGCGTCGGATAAAGCGATCGCGTTGGCGATGAACGCCTGCTTCTGTGCTGGCGTCAGCCAGATCGCCCGATCGCCATAGGCAGCGGCGATGGCCCTGGGCACGGCCGGGTCGCGGAAGCCGTCGGCGGCGATGATCAAGGCGCGGCTCGCCAACAGTGTCAGCACCACGTTGGTGTGATATTCCGATTCGGCCAGTTCGAAGCGGAACGTCAGGCGCAGGCCAAATGCCTTGTGCATCGCGTGCGCGCCAGCCATATCGCAGCGTTCGCTGAGCCCGCAATAACCGACGCCGCGGGCGCGGTCGATGATCAGCGAGCCGGTCAGCTCGGCGACAAGATCGTCGCAGCCAGACAAGTCGATCTCGTCGTAACCCAGCACCTCGCCGAAGAAATCGCGGATATCCGCGCGCTCTGCCTCGCGTTGGCGCACCGCATGACGCATGCGACCGACGATAAAGCGGCCCGGTGCGGTGGCGAACACGTTGTTCGGGAACACCGCATCGGGCGTTGCCGGATTGCCGGGGAACGTAATCACCGGACAATCCGCACGCAGGGCCTGCGCCAGCGCACTGTGTTGGGCCAACGCCTTGAGCGGCTCAATCGTGACGCTCATGTCCATATAGCGGTTGTCGCGCGCTGATTCCGCCGCCAGCGTGATTTCGGACGGCGCCACCAGATACGCCGCACGCGCGGTGGCTGCGGCATCCGGCAAAGGCGCCAGCGCGGCAAAGGCTTCGAGGAATTCGGTGGGCGAAGTGGTAATCACGTTGCGGCTCCGAACATCAAGACAGGACACATGGTCGCGTGCCCATGCTAAACAATATCTGCCGCCGGCTCACTTGGCGCCGGGGCTTGGACATACAGCTGCTGGCGGCGGCGCAGTCCGGGGAACATCGCCATCCACAGCCCGACCACCAGCAGCGTGCCGACGCCACCGAGCACGGTGGCGTGCACCGCACCGAGCCACGCGGCCAGCATGCCTGACTCGAACTCGCCAAGCTGGTTCGAGGTATTGATGAAGATGGCGTTGACCGCACTGACGCGCCCGCGCATATCGTCCGGTGTATCGAGCTGCACCAGCGAGCTGCGGATCACCATGCTGACCATGTCGAAGGCGCCCAGCGCAAACAGCGCCAGCAGCGACAACCACAGCGTGGTGGAGAGCGCGAATACCAGCGTAGCCACGCCGAAGCCCGCCACCGCCGCAAACATGATCGGGCCGACCCGTCGCTGCAGGTTGTGCCGTGCAAGCCAGAATGACATCAGCAGTGCGCCCACCGCCGGTGCCGCACGCAGCAGGCCCAGCCCCCACGGCCCGGTATGCAGGATGTCCTTGGCGAAGATCGGCAGCAGCGCGGTGGCGCCGCCCAGCAGCACGGCGAACAGATCCAGCGAGATCACCCCAAGCACATCCTTGCGCTCGCGGATGAAGTGCACGCCGGCGAACAGGATCTTCAACGTGGCCGGCTCGCGTTTCGGCGGCGCCTGCTCGTAGCGCAACTGGCTCATCAAGGTAGCGGCGATCAGGTACAGCACGGCCGCCACCACATAAACCACGCCCGGTCCCGCCACGTAGAGCAAACCACCCAGCGCCGGACCCATGATCATCGCCGCCTGTCCAGCCGACGCATTCACTGCCATCGCCCGCGGCAGGATCGCCGCGGGTACGAGCGCCGGCAGCATCGATTGCAGCGCGGGAAACTCGAATGCCTTCGCCACACCGAGAACGAACACCAACGCGAGGATGCCGATTTCGTGGATGTGGCGAGTCAGGGTCAACGCGGCGAGCACGACGATTGCGAACCATTCGATGACCTGTCCGATCAGCACAATCCGCCGCCGCTCGAACTGATCTGCCACGTGTCCAGCCGGCAGCGCCAGCAGTACCGACGGCACGAATTGCACGAGCCCGATCAGGCCCAGGTCGAACGCGCGACCGGTGATCGAGTAGATCTGCCAGCCGACGGCCACCGATAGCATCTGGAAGCCAAAACTCGAGGCGATGCGCGCGAACCAGAACGCGACGAAGGCGCGGTGCCGCAGCAATGAATCTGCCGGTGCAGAACGGGAAGACGGCATCGAGTGTCCTTGCGTGGACAGCCATTATCGGACTGTCCACGCTTCCGGCAAAGTGCCGATGCCGACATCGGCCGTACGGAGTCAAAGGTACGGCCAGGCACACCCTTCGACTTCGGCCCTACGGACCTACGCTCAGGGCGAACGGTTTCGGGTGGAAATCGAGGCGAACGGTTTGAATGGAAATCGGGGGGAATGGTTTGGGTGAAACTCATCGCCCTTTCCGCTCCCTCTCCGTTCGCCCTGAGCGGAGCGAAGTCGAAGGCTGCGGGCGCCTCGCGCAGGTACGGTCGACGTCGTATGGCGTCGCGAGCTTGCGCGATGGCGTCGGCTCGTTCCACTCTAGGCACCTGTCTCCAGCGGTGCCTCCCGATGAAACTTTCATTCCAGCGTAGCTTCTTCGTCTTGCTGTGTACCGGCTGGCTGCTCGCCGGTTGCTCCCCGCAGGGCGGTCAGCCGGCTGCGTCGGGGGCGCAGCCACAGCAAACGGCGCAGGATGCGGATGCCGCGAGGAAGCTCGACACCTACCAGCAGTTGCTGCGCATCAAGAACGATGAAATGGCCGTGACCGAAGGCCACGATATTCTCGATCACTATCCGAACAGCGCGGCGGCGAAGGAAGTACAGCAGAGCCTGCCCGCGATCGAGCAGCGCTGGAAGGAAAACAGCGAGAAAAGTCGACTGGCTGCGATGTGGCTGTACCAGGTATCGCCGATGGCCGGCGGTACGCAGTCCACCGCCACCGTCACGCCATCCACGGGCGATCGGGTGCAACTGATATTGCGCCGGCATACCAGCTGGGGTCAGAGCGTGTACCTGTATGGCAGCGGACATGGTTTCGTCTGCCACGGCAACTGCACGATCGCCGGCACGGTCGATGGCAAGCCCGTTCATATCGCGGTGTTCGCGCCACCCACCGGCGAGCCCGCGCTGATGGTTCGCGATGACAAGGCCTTCCTCGGGATACTGCGCAAGGCGAAGAAGATCACCCTGGACGTGACCCTGGTCGACGGCATGCGCACAGAGACGCTGACTTATGAAGTCGGTGGCTTCGATCCAGACAAATGGGCCGCCTTGCCGAAGCAGAAAAAATCATAGCCCGGGTACACCGCCCCGCGGTCCGTGCGTTGTAATGACCGTACTCCAATGGAGGTCGATGCCATGTCATTCATCCGTGTTGTTGTAGCGGCCACGCTCGCGGGCACGCTGGGTGCCTGCGCCAGCAGCGGACCGACTTATTCGCAACGCACGCAGCAGCGGCAGGCCGCGTATGCGGCAGCGGCTGGTGCGCCGGTGCGCAGCTTCCAGTTCTTCAACCTGTGGTCGTGGGAGCCGCTGAGCAATACGCAGCTGGCCGTCTATACCCGACCCAACCAGGCGTGGCTGGTCGACGTGCAGGACAACTGCCAGAACCTCTGGTTCACCAATTCGATTGGACTTACCTCCAATGCGAGCCAGGTTTCGGTGCACTTCGACAAGGTGCTTACCGGGCGGCCCTACATTCCCTGCATCATCATGCAGATCCGCCCGGTCGATCTGGGCCGGCTGAAGGTCGAGCAGCAAGCGCAACGCAAGATCGACGCGGAGCCGCGCCCACCAGAGGAGCCTGCACAAGGTCAGCCATCGGGTAGTTGAGTGCCCGACGTTTCAATGCAGAAGCAGTCGCTCGGCGATCCGTGCCAGCGGCTTCTGCAATGAGTTCTGCAGGCGCATGGGCAACTCCAGCGGTTTGAGCAGCATCTTTACTGTCATCTCGGCTGGGATGTGCCGGCGCAACAGGCCTTGCGCGCGATCGCTGATCCGCCGGAACTCCGTTTCGTTGCCCAGATGGTGCGGGTAGCACTGGTTGAACACGTGGCGTAGCGCGATGTCGCTGTCCTCCCGCTTGACCTCGCGTACTCGACGCAAAATCGCACGGAACACTTTGTAGCGACCGAATCCCTCGCGCTCCCGATACAACTGATAGTGCTGATAGAAATGCTTGTAATGGCGTACTTCGTCACTCTTGATATGGTGAGTCAGCTGCTTCAGCACCGGTTCGTCGGTGATCTCGTTGAGTGCGCGGTACAGACTGGCCGTGCCGGTTTCCACGACGCAGCGGGCGGCCAGTTCCAGCCCTCGGGAGGGCTCGAGCTGCTCGGCCGTGCACACGGCGCCGTATTCTTTCCAGAACGCCTTGAAGCCGCTGTCCCAGTCGAACTCGGGCCACACGGTCCTGACATAGGCGGCCAGCGCGCGGCCATGTTGCAGTTCCTCATGTTCCCAGTGCTGGCTGAGCCAGATCTGCAACTCCTGATCGCCGGCGAAGTGATCAATCAGGTTCTGCGTATAGAGGTCCGAACCGCTCTCGACGAACGAGGAACTGCACAGCAGGAAAAACATGTCCTCGTTATGCCGGATGCGCGACAGGTCGATGCGGTCCAGATCAAGACTGTCCAGGCTCCATGGCAGTGGTGCGGTATAGCTCAACGTGAAGTCCTGCGTGATGTATGTTGTGCCGCGCGGCAGCGACAAGGGCATCGGTACAGCATACGGCCTCATGCATGCATTGGATTAACGTAACCCGACCTAAGATCGCGGCTTGATTGCTGCGGACCGACTGATTCGCGTCGCACACTCCCCACATCCCCCCAAGGAGCAACACATGATTCCTACTTCCAGCTACGCCGCCCAAGCCGCCCGCGCACGACTCGCGCCCTACCGCTTCGAGCGCCGTGAGCCGCGCGAACACGACCTGGTCATCGAGATATTGTTTTGCGGTGTATGCCATTCGGATCTGCACACCGTGCGCGATGAGTGGGGCACGGGCAATTATCCGATCGTGCCGGGCCACGAGATTGTCGGCCGGGTGACTCGGGCCGGCACCGGCGTGAGCAAGTTCAAACCAGGCGATCTAGTCGGCGTCGGCTGCATGGTCGATTCCTGCCGCGAGTGCGCAAACTGCAAGGATGACCTTGAGCAGTTCTGCCTGAAGGGCGCCACCTTCACCTATGCCGGCAAGGATCGCCACGACGGTACGCCGACCCAGGGCGGCTATTCCAGCCAGATCGTGGTGGACGAGGCGTTCGTACTGCGCATCTCCGACAAACTCGACCCGGCCGCAGTCGCCCCGCTGCTATGCGCGGGCATCACGACCTATTCGCCGCTCAAGCACTGGAAGGTCGGCAAGGGCAGCAAAGTCGGTGTGATCGGCCTTGGCGGACTGGGTCACATGGCACTCAAACTCGCGCACGCGTTTGGCGCCCACGTGGTGCAGTTCACTACGTCGCCATCCAAGCGCGAGGATGCGCTGCGGTTGGGCGCCGATGAAGTGGTGCTGTCGAACGATCCCGAGCAGATGAAAGCGCATGCCGGCAGTTTCGACTTCATCCTCGACACCGTCTCGGCACCGCACGATCTCAACGTCTACCTGCAGATGCTCAAGCGTGACGGCACGATGGTCCTGGTCGGCCTGCCGGAGACGCCACCAACCATCAACGGTGGCGCGCTGATCTTCGGTCGCCACTCGCTGGCCGGCTCGCTGATCGGCGGTATCGCCGAGACGCAGGAGATGCTGGATTTCTGTGCGGAACACGGCATCGTCTCGGACATCGAGAAGATCCGCATCCAGGATATCAACGAGGCTTACGAGCGGATGCTGAAGAGCGACGTGCGGTATCGCTTCGTGATCGACATGGCCTCGTTGCAGGCACCCTGAAGTACGTACGCGCCGCGATAGACGGTGGTGTGCGTTTAGCGCACCACCGTCACCGGCACATGGGCCCGTGCAAGCACGTTGTTGGAAACCGAGCCAAGCAGCCAGCGGGCCAGTGCACCGCGTTCGGTATGACCGATCACGATGTGGTCGACCCCGTGCTGCGCGATTTGACTTAGCAGAACGTCACCGGGGCTGCCATGGACCAGCTCGACATCGACCAGCTTTGCCGCGTCCGGCACGATCGCAGTCAGCTCGTCCAGCAGCTCCTGCACGCGTTGGGTGCCAGAGTCGGCCATCATCAAGGCACAGGTGTCAGCGCCGCCCTCGGTGACCTGCAGCACCGACACCACGCGTACCCGGCTACTGCCGCAGCGGGCCAGATCGATGGCGAACTGGAAGGCACGCCGGGAAGCATCCGAGCCGTCGTAGCCAACCAGTGAGTACTTGACCATGGTTTTTCCTTTTGCTGTGTCTTGGCATCAGAGCGACGGGTCCAGCGCAGTGTTCCGGTCACATAGCGCCGTGCCACGAGGCCAGTGGCTTGATCGCACTGCACTTTCCAACAGTGTGCCCTAGTCTGCGCGGCATCTTGTTAGCGAAGTATCAAGGGGTCCCCGGGCTCTTCAGAGCATTCCGGGGTTGAAAACATGAATGGGATGACCGGCTTCTGCACGCCGTTATCACGCGGTCCTGCACACGCTGCGATCACCACGCGGTGACGTTCGTCCCTCCGGGGACCGTTCGACCTGCGGTGGCCACAACTTATCCCGCACGAAACTAAAGGAGATTCACGATGATCAAGCGTACTTTTGGAATGGCTGCTCTGGTGCTGGCCTGCGCGTGCGCCATGACAGCGCTGCCGGTTTCCAGCGCCCGCGCCGACACAGCCACGGTGAAATGCCATCTCAGGTTCAATCTTGCCGGCTGGTCGCTGATCTACAAGCACGCCGAAGGTAACGGCACCGTCCGCTGCGACAACGGACAGGGCGCCAACGTCAAGATCACCGCCGTGGGTGGTGGCATTACCGCCGGCAAATATCACATCACCAACGGTTCGGGCGAGATCAGCACGGTGAATGGTATTCACGACGTCTTCGGCCACTATGCGCAGGCTGGCGTCGAGGCCGGTGTGGTGAAAACCTCCAACGCGCAGGTGCTGACCAAGGGCACCACCTCGCTGGCCCTGGCCGGCACCGGCGAAGGCGTCGATCTGGGTATCTCGGTGGGCGAGTTCACCATCGACCCCCGTTGATCCCTGCAGGGTAGTTTCCTGACGAAGGGCGCCGCATGGCGCCCTTCGCTTTTAAGCGCGTAAACTGCCGCGGTTGTACATCGCCCCCATGCCCGCCCGGAGATTTTGTCATGCGTCGTCTGTCCTGTTTGCTGGTGTTGACCCTGCTGTGTGGTCTCATCGCGCCAGCGTTCGCCGATAGCCCGCAGGTGGGGCAGGTAGCGCCGACATACCGGTTGCAGGATCAGAACGGGCATTGGCATACGCCGGCCGATTTCCGTGGCCACTGGCTGGTGATGTATTTCTATCCCAAGGATTTCACCCCCGGCTGCACGACCGAGGTATGCACGTTCCGCGATGACATCGCGAAGCTGCGCAAGGCCGGTGCGGACGTAGTCGGTGTGAGCCTGGACAA
Source organism: Rhodanobacter sp. (assembly GCA_049280175.1). Lineage (GTDB taxonomy): Bacteria > Pseudomonadota > Gammaproteobacteria > Xanthomonadales > Rhodanobacteraceae > Rhodanobacter. The sequence goes on along the minus strand of JBAPPP010000211.1, from coordinate 22,113 downwards.
CGTGAAATCGCATGCCGACTTCGCTGCGAAATATCACGTGCCATTTCCGTTGCTGTCCGATGCCGACGGCGCGGTAGCCACGACGTACGGCGTGATGGCGTCGCACTTGGGCATGCACTACGCCAAGCGCACCACGTTCCTGATCGATCCGCAGGGCAAGGTCGCCAAGGTCTACGTGGATGTGGATCCCGAGAAGAACTCCGCTCAGGTGATGAATGACCTGGCGGCGCTGAAGGCTGCTCCCTGATGCCTTTGGCAGTACGCACCGAACCGCCGTCGGCGCGGCGTTTTGCGGTCTGGGCGATGGGTCCGTGGATCCTGCTGCTGATCGCCGCGATGGGTTGCCTGCAGTATCTGCAGCACGCCGAATACGCCTATCTGGCAGGCGCGGCTGTGGTCATCGTGGTCTGTGCCGGCTGCATCCTGCGGCAGTCGTGGGCACGCTCAACCATGCGCGTGCTGGCGGTGCTGCTGGCGTTGTGGGCGCTGGTCACTGGCGTGCTGATGCTGCAGCAATGGGGCGATTTCGAGCGTGCCCGTCAAGCTGCGCAGGCACAGCCGCAGCTAGGCGAAGTCGCACTTTGGATGATCGCCCGGGCGCAGCGAACCTACGAAGTCGGATTGGCATTGAAGGCCGCTGCCGTGCCGCTGCTGCTGTGGCTATCATGGCAACTGGGCCGACCGTCGGTGATCGCGCAGTTCAAGCGGCGGCGTCGAGTTTGATCTCCTGAGCGAACCCCGGGCGGGTTCGCGTTTGTGGCTCGCATTGAATGGACGAATGACTCGCCTCGGCATGAATGCTTTTGAGGAATGCCGAGGCTAGACTGGGCAGCAATCATGGGAGGGGTGGGGATGAAACGTTGGCTTATAGGATTATTCTGTCTGCTTCTTGCTGGCACGGCGCTGGCGGGCAGTCTGAAAGACGTGCGGGAACGGGTACAGGCGAGCATGCTGGTAACCGGTTCAATCCTGGTTGCACCGGATGGCACGGTCAGCAGTTACACCATCGATCACCCTGAAAAGCTGCCGCCCGTGGTAGTAGGGCTGATCGACAAGGGTACGAAAAGCTGGATATTCGCGCCCACCCTGATTGGAGATCAACCGGTGGCCGCCAGAGCGAACATGAGCTTGCGCATTGTTGCCAAGCCAGACGGCAAGGACGATTACGCAATAAGCCTCGAGGGTGCCCAGTTTGGCAAAGATGCCGACGTTGATCAGGGCAAAACCGTCGACTATGGCACACGCCCCCAACCGCGCTATCCGCCATCGGCGATCTCCGCTGGAGTGTGGGGTACGGTGTACGTGCGGGCCCTCGTCAATCGTCAGGGACGGGTGGAAAACGCCATTGCCGAGCAGGTCAATATGGGCGTTGTCGCCAGTGACCAGGAACTGGGCAAGTGGCGACGCGTACTGGGCGACGCGTCGCTTGCTGCTGTCAAACGCTGGACTTTCCAAACTCCAACCGAGGGGGAGGAGGCTACTAAAGATTACTGGGAAGTTCGAGTCCCGGTGAACTACATCTTGGATGGAAGGACTCCACGCGAACGCTACGGCAAATGGGATCCCTATGTGCCAGGCCCTGAACAGGCGGTGCCATGGCAGCAGAAATCCGAAGGATCCTCGGGTGCCGCGGACGCGATCGCCGATGGTGGCCTATATCAGATCGGTAGCGGTCTGCATCTGACCACGCCGCTCAATGGCGCGTGAATGAGACATCGACGTTGGGAAAACGCCTCGCATAGCGGGGCGTTTTCATTTCAGCTCGATAACGCATTCAGCATGGGTTGGCAGGCATGCGGGTATCGGTTGAGGGCACCACCCAAGGGAATTCAGTCGATGCGTCCGTTTCGTTTGCTTGCTGTGCTGTTGCCCTTGCTGACTGCCCTGCCTTTGCAAGCGCAGCAATTTGCCAATACCTGTCATGCCAGTAGCAGCTACGACTTCACTCTGAGAGCCGATAGCCTGCTGTTTGATCGTGCCGCGCCGGCGCCGCTTCGAGTTGAGCTTCAGCAAGGCGCACTGCGCACCGATGGCGTGCCCGTGCATTTGAATGCGGAAGACCAGGATCGGCTCAGCTTGTTCGAACGCGAAGCGCGCGCATTGGCGCCGCGCGTTCGCACTGTTGCCCAGAACGGGGTGGACATGGCGGCGCAGGCACTGCGCGCCGAAACCGGTGGCCTCGGCATGAGCGCCGATACCCGCGCCGAATTCGATCACCGGCTGGCGGCAGATGCCAGCGAACTCAAGCAACGCATTGCGGCCAGCCGCAGCACGCATGACTGGCAGGGCGATGTCGCCGATCAGTACGCGAACCAGATTACCGCCGATCTGCTGCCTCTACTCGCTGCCGACCTTGGTCAGCAGGCCATGACTGCCGCCTTGAGCGGTGACCTGCAGACGGCCGCGAACTTACGGGATCGCGCCACGACGCTGGCTACTGAGCTGCAACCTCGCCTGCAGCGACGCATGCAGGCCTTGCGTCCACAGGTCGAGGCACTGTGCCCGGCGATCCAGCGGCTCGCCGAGTTGCAGCAAGGTGTGCGCGGCAGTAATGGACGGCCACTGAACCTGTTGCAGATTGGTCAATGATCGAGATGTCCGCGACTCGCGCTTGACTGGCTGCGCGCTGACTGGGATCTGGCCGATTGCGCGAGGTTTATCTTCTGCTAAGTGGGCGGGGACCACGATGTTGTTCCGATCCGCCAAGGCCCCGTCAGGAGGCCGTTTTGTCGCCGTGCCTTCCTCAATCCACCTATAACACCTTGATCCGGCGCAGTATCGATTTGCGCCGGCTGTACCGGCATGCCGCCGCGTCATGTGAGCCGGGGCTGCGGATGGTGCTCGGCGAAAACGCGCAGACGCTAGATCTGCTGATCGCCGATTTGCAGGCGCAGCTCCGTGCCTGTGGTGGCAAACCTTACGAGCACGGCAGTTGGCGTGGTGCAGCGCGGCGTTACGTGGCTGGCTGGCTGGTGCACACCGCGGCGCGGCGCGATAGCGCATGGATTCGGGCGTTGGTGCATCACGAAAGCGCGCTGTTGCAGACCTTTGAGCAGGCGATTGCCGCCCTGCCGGCAGAATCGGCGCTGGTCCTGCGCCGCCAGCTGCCCCGACTGCGCGGTATTCATCTGGACATGGGCAGTCTGGCGGGCAGCGCACGCTATTGACGCAGCAGCGCCGATACCGCGCTCAGACCTCGATGTGAGAGTGGGGCGCGTTGCATCGTGAGGCATGGCCTGCGGTAACTGACTGGTAACTGCTCGCTGCAACCCGGGTTTGCTTACCTGGGGATGGGACGTGCCCGGAATAGGGCTTTGTAGCGCCATTCCATGGAATCGTTCGCGCGGCTGTCAGGAGCGTGCATTACTCGGACAACGCAGACGTCTCGCAGGATTTTTCGACTAAGCTCGCCTCGCCCGCTGCGTGCCGTATCCAGTCGTGACAACGCCGCAGCAGAGGATTTCAGGGCTCAAGCAGACAGGGAGCAAGTCATGCGCATTCGTTTCGTCCTTGCGTTGTTCGCGTTCAGCGCGGCGGCGCAGGCGTCCAGTTCCTATCGCGTAGGTAACGTGTTGTTGACTGCCGGTGACAGCGCCGTGCGGGTCACGGAGCTGCTTGGCAAGCCATCCTACAAATCGCATCGTAGCGGCTCGCGCAGCAACTCCCATGGCAGCGGCTCACGCAGCAGAAGTTCGCACACTAGCGGTCGCGGTCGCGGTTCGCGTGTGGTGCCGGACGGCGAACGTGGCGCGCGCGGCGAGCAATGGCAGTATCTGCGAAACGATCGCGTCGTCACCGTGACGATCGTCGATGGCAAGGTCAGCGATATCGACGATCGTCGGCACTGAGCGGCATCCGCATGGCAGGACGTGCATGGCTGGATATGTAGAGCCGAATCTGTATAGCTAGATCCGGGTCGTCATGCGATAAATGCAGGGGTTGCCAGAGGACGCGCCATGCCAGCTCCCTCATCAGCCAGCAAACCCGGCTCCGAGCGAGTCGATTCGCCGCCGCGCGCCCGGTTGTTGCGCACTCGCGGCGCGGGCAGCAGCAAGGTCACCAATATCGAACTGTTCTTCGATCTGGTGTTCGTCTATGCGGTGACGCAGCTGTCGCATACCTTGCTGCATGGCCTGAACCTGTTGGGCGCGCTGCAGGTGCTGCTGCTGTTTCTGGCGGTGTGGTGGGTATGGGTTTTCACCAGCTGGGTGACCAACTGGCTGGATCCGGAACGCCCGGTGGTGCGGCTGGCGCTGCTGACGCTGATGTTGGCCGGGCTGCTGTTGTCGATCGCGTTGCCTGAAGCGTTCGGCAGTCGCGGACTGCTGTTTGCCGGCGCCTACGTGTTCATGCAGGTCGGGCGGACGTTGTTCATGCTATGGGCGCTGGGTGACGCGGCGCCAGCGAACACCCGCAATTTCCAGCGCATCACGGTGTGGCTCGTCACATCGGGTCTGCTGTGGCTTGCCGGTGGTTGGTTGGACGGCGCGTTGCGCTGGTGGTTGTGGGTTGCCGCGCTGTCATTGGAATACATGGGGCCCGCGCTGGCGTTTCCGGTGCCAGGCATGGGGCGGTCGAGCACCGCCGACTGGAACATCGATGGCGTCCACCTGGCGGAACGCTGCAGCCAGTTCGTGATCATCGCGCTGGGCGAGTCGGTGCTGGTGACCGGCTCGAGTTTTGCCGAAACCTTGTGGCAGCCCCAGACACTGCTGGCGTTTGTCAGCGCGTTCATCGGCAGCGTGGCGATGTGGTGGATCTACTTCGACCTTGGTGCGGAGCGCGGCAGTCGGGCGATCCGGCAGTCGGCCGATCCGGGCCGTACGGCGCGGGTTGCCTACACCTATCTGCATCTATTGATCGTTGCCGGCATCATTGTCTGTGCGGTCGCTGATGAATTGACCTTGGGCGATCCGCGGCAGCTCAGCGACATGATCAGCGCCGCAGTATTGCTGGGCGGACCGATGCTGTATCTGCTCGGCAATGCATGGTTCAAGAAAACCGTAAATGGCAGGAACCTGCCGCTATCGCATCTGATCGGTCTGGCCCTGCTGGCGGCGCTGACGCTGACCGTCGGGCACTGGCCGGTTGCGCCACTGGGAGTGGCGACAACGGCGGTGCTGGTGTTGGTGGCGATATGGGAAATGTGCTCACTGCGCACGCTGCGCCATGCGCTGAACGACGCGGACGCGCCCTGAACCGACGAGCATACGCTCGCGCATGGTGAGCGAATTGATGCGTCCGCACACGTGATGGGGATACGCATCGCGCGGGCCTTCGCTATGATTGTGGTCTTGTTCGCGACCGCCATCCCCGGGCGGCACGCCATAGCCATCGCAGGAGTCATCATGGCCGACCTCAAAGAAGCTCGCGTTCCCGATATCGGCCACGCTGACGTACCCGTCATCGAAGTGCTGGTCAAAGTAGGTGACCGAGTAGAGAAAGAACAGAGCCTCATCACGCTGGAGTCGGACAAGGCGACGATGGAAGTCCCCGCGCCGTTCGCCGGCACGGTGAAGGAAATGAAGCTCAAGGTGGGCGACGAAGTCTCCGAGGGCGCAGTGATCGCGATTATCGAGGTCGATGGCGCCGCCACCGAGAGCCCCGTTGCCGCCAAAGCCGAAGCACCCAAGGCCGAAGCCCCCAAGGCACCGGCTGCCGCTGTAGCGGCCGCGCCCCAGGTGGAAGAGAAGCCGGCGCCGATCATCGGCCGCGGCGTATTGCCAGGCAATGCTCCGGAAGGCGATGTAGCGCCCACCGCGCGTCCGCCACTCGACGCGACCATCGTGATGCCCGGCGATGCCCCGTACGCCAGTCCGGCGATCCGCGCGTTTGCCCGCGAGCTGGGTGTGGATATTGCGCAGGTCAAGGGCAGCGGTCGCGGTGGCCGCATCCAGCGCGAGGATGTCAGTGACTACGTGAAGCATGCGCTTGCCTCCGGTGCGCGCCCGGTTGCCGGCGCGTCCACCTCGCTGGGTGGCCTCAATCTGCTGCCATGGCCGAAGATCGATTTCGCGAAGTTCGGCGAGATCGAGGAGAAGCCGCTGTCGCGCATCCAGAAGATTTCCGGCGCGAACCTCGCGCGCAACTGGGCGATGATCCCGCACGTCACCCAGCACGATGACGCCGATATCACCGAGCTGGAGGCGTTCCGCAAGAAGCTCGGCGAAGAGAACAAGGATCTGAAGATCACCCCGCTGGTGTTTCAGATCAAGGCAGTGGTCGCGGCGATGAAAGCGTTCCCGCAGTTCAACGCCTCGCTCGACGAGAGCGGCGAGAAGCTGATCCTGAAGAAATATTTCCACATCGGCATCGCGGTGGACACGCCTGATGGTCTGGTGGTGCCGGTGCTTCGCGATTGCGACAAGAAAGGCCTGCTCGACCTTGCGCGTGAGCTCGGTGAGCTGTCCAAGAAGGCGCGCGAGAAGAAGCTTGGTCCGGCCGAAATGTCCGGCGGCTGCTTCTCGATCTCCTCACTTGGCGGTATCGGCGGCACGGGCTTCACGCCCATCGTCAACGCGCCGGAGGTGGCCATCCTTGGCGTCTCCAAGGCCGCGACCAAGCCGGTGTGGAACGGCAAGGAATTCGTGCCGCGACTGATCCTTCCGCTGTCGCTGTCTTACGACCATCGCGTGATCGATGGTGCGCTCGCCGCGCGCTTCGCAGCCTTCCTCGCCATCCAGCTCGGCGACATCCGCCGGCTGCTGCTCTGACCCGGGAGACGACCATGGCAAATACGATCGAAATCAAAGTCCCCGACATCGGCGGCAATCACGATGTGCCCGTCATCGAAGTGCTGGTGAAAGCTGGCGACACCGTGGCCAAGGAACAGAGCCTGATCACGCTGGAGTCGGACAAGGCGACGATGGAAATTCCCTCCAGCGCTGCCGGTGTGATCAAGGAGCTCAAGCTGAAGGTGGGCGATGAGGTTTCCGAGGGCGCGGTGATTTTAGTGCTTGAAGTTGCCGATGCTGCCGGCTCTTCCCCCGCTCCGGTGGCAGCTCCGCCGAGCAGTTCCAGCGAAGCGAATAGCGTAGGCAGCTCCCCCGCGAGCACCCGCCCCTCACCTCAATCCGCTCCCCAAAAGGGAGATGAGGCGAAGGCGCCGCAGGCGGCCGCGGCATCGTCAAGAACAGCGGACATCGAATGCAAGCTGGTCGTGCTGGGCTCCGGTCCGGGCGGCTATACGGCCGCGTTCCGCGCCGCGGACCTCGGTGTCGACACCGTGCTGGTGGAGCGCTATGCCACGCTCGGTGGTGTCTGCCTCAACGTGGGCTGCATTCCGTCCAAGGCCTTGCTGCATGCTGCCGCGGTGATCGACGAAGCGGCAGCGATGGCCGCGCACGGCGTCAGCTTCGGCGCGCCGAAGATCGACCTCGACAAGCTGCGCAGCTTCAAGAACAAGGTGGTTGCCCAGCTCACCGGCGGTCTCGGTTCGATGGCGAAGCAGCGCAAGGTGCGCGTCGTCCAGGGCACGGGCACGTTCGTCTCGCCCAACGAAATGGAAGTCCAGACCAAAGACGGGGTGAAGCTGATTCGTTTTGAAAACGCGATCATTGCCGCCGGTTCGCAGTCGGTGAAACTGCCCTCGTTCCCTTGGGACGACGAACGCATCGTCGACTCCACCGGCGCACTGGAACTGAAGGACGTGCCGAAGAAGCTGCTGGTCGTCGGCGGTGGCATCATCGGTCTGGAAATGGCGACAGTGTATGGCGGCCTGGGCAGCGAAGTGACTGTGGTCGAGTTCATGGACCAGCTCATCCCCGGCACCGATGCCGATCTGATCAGGCCGCTGGCGCAGCGTCTCGGCAAGCGCCTCAAGGGCATTCACCTCAAGACCAAAGTGGTCGAGGCGAAGGCGACCAAGAAGGGAATCGAAGTCAGCTATGAAGGCGACAGCATTCCCGAGACCACGCTGTTCGATCGCGTGCTGGTGTCCGTGGGCCGCTCGCCGAATGGTGGCAAGATCGGTGCTGACAAAGCTGGCGTAGCCGTGACTGAACGCGGTTTCATCAACGTCGACTCGCAGATGCGCACGAACGTGCCGCACATCTTCGCGATCGGCGATCTGGTCGGCCAGCCGATGCTGGCGCACAAGGCTACCCATGAGGCGAAGGTCGCAGCAGAAGTTGTCGCCGGCCAGAAGAGTCACTTCGATGCACGAGTGATTCCGTCGGTTGCCTATACCGATCCGGAAATCGCCTGGGTTGGCGTGACCGAGCGCGAGGCGAAGGAAAAGGGCCTCAAGATCGGCGTCGGCAAATTCCCGTGGGCCGCCAGTGGCCGCGCCATCGGCATCGATCGCACCGAGGGCTTCACCAAACTGATCTTCGACGAGGCAACCCACCGCATCGTCGGCGGCGCCATCGTCGGGCCGCATGCCGGCGAACTGATTGCCGAAATCACCCTGGCGATCGAGATGGGTTCAGAGGCGGCCGACATCGGCCTGACCATCCATCCGCATCCCACACTGAGTGAATCGATCGGCATGGCGGCGGAAGTCTACGAAGGCACGATCACCGATCTGTACATGCCGAAAAAGAAGTAACGGTCGCAGAGATGTCGGAGAAAAGCCCGGGCTTGTCCCGGGCTTTTCGTTGCCGCGTCGCAATTGTAGGTTGGGGTGAGCGCAGCGATGCCCAACTAACCCGGGTCGGCAGAAAGCGAATCAGTATCCGTCGCTCGTCGTGAACGGCGCAGACATCGGGCAGCTGTTACGCGACTGAATCCCCACGCAAAAACGCCAACTTCCGCTCCCTCGGCAACTGCCTTATCTCCCACTCCGCCCGCGATGCGCTGGAGCGATCGGGATAGCTGCGAAAGCCCAGCAGCCGCAACGGCGGATTGGCGCGGGTGTATCGCGCACCGCGTCCGGCCGCATGCGCGGCGTAGCGCGCCTCAAGGCGATTGGTGATCCCGGCGTAATAGCTACCATTGCGGCATTCGATCAGATAAAGGCACCAGCCCCCGTTCGCTTCAGGCGATGGCGGCGCTAAATCGAAGGGTTGTGCTGCTGTCACGGGATCTCGCTTCATGTCGGTGGCGGCATATCGCGCTGTATGTGTTGAATCTTGTCTGCAGTGCGGGACAAGTCTGCCACTGCAGATTACTCTGCCCATGATCACATCAAGACGAACGAGGTTGCCATGTCACTGAAGGTTTGTGTTGCCGGTGCTACGGGTTGGGCGGGTTCAGAACTGTCGCGCGGCATCGCGGCGGCCGACGATCTCACGCTGATTGCCGCGGTGGCGCGTCGGCACGCGGGACAGAAACTCGGCGACGTGTTGAGCGAACCGCGGCTGGCGGCACCGATCTTCGCCAGCGCAACCGAGGCGCTGATTCAGCCTTGCGATGTGTTCGTCGAATACACCAAGCCAGACAGCGCGAAGGCGAACATCCTCCTCGCGCTGGAACATGGTGCGCATGTGGTGGTGGGTACGTCGGGCCTCACCGATGCGGACTACGCACAGATCGACGCGGTGGCGCGCGAGCGAAAGCGTGGCGTGCTTGCTTGCGGCAATTTCGCGTTGACCATGGTGCTGCTGCAGAAATTCGCCGTCATGGCAGCGAAGTACATTCCGCAGTGGGAAATCATCGACTACGCCTACGAAGGCAAACCGGACGCGCCCAGCGGCACCGTGCGCGAACTGGCCGGACGGCTGCGCGAGGTGCGCCAGCCGGCGCTTGGTTTGCCGCTGGAGCAAATCGCTGGTGTGCGTGAAACGCGTGGAGGCACGCTGTCCGGCACGCAGGTGCATGCAGTGCGCTTGCCCGGCTTCGTGCTTGGTGCCGAAGTGATATTCGGCATGCCGGATCAAACGCTGACCTTACGCCACAACGCGGGCAACAGTGCGAAGCCTTACGTGGACGGCGCGCTATTGGCGATTCGAAAGGTATCCGGCCTGATCGGCCTGCACCGCGGACTGGATACTGTGCTGGAGCTGTAAGCCGCTCACTGCAGGATGTCCTGTGGCATGCACAGCGCCATCCAGGCTTAGCCAGTGCCGACAGCAACCCGACCCACCGCACAGGCGATGAGTCGGGTTGGGGAGTGCCTTAAACCAAGGTCAGCGTGACGTCGATGTTGCCGCGGGTCGCGTTGGAGTAGGGGCACACGGTGTGCGCTTTCTGCACCAGGGCTTCGGCTTCAGCGCGGGGCATGCCCGGTAGTGAGATCTTCAGCTCCACTTCGATGCCGAAGCCGGCCGGGATCTGGCCGATGCCGACATTGCCTTCGACGGCGGTTTCCGCGGGAAGGGTGATCTTCTGCTGCCCGGCGACGAATTTCATGGCGCCGATGAAGCAGGCCGAGTAGCCGGCCGCAAACAACTGTTCCGGATTGCTGCCATTGCCACCGGCTCCGCCGAGTTCCGGCGGGGTGGTCAGCTTGATGTCGAGCACGCCGTCGGATGACACGGCATGGCCGTCACGGCCGCCGGTTGCTGTGGCATGTGCGCGGTAGAGGACTTTTTCGATGGACATGGTTGCAGTTCCTTTGGGGTGGTGTGAGGTCAGGCGTAGGTGGTGGATTTGGCTGGACTCGCCCGTTGCAGTCCGGTCATGTAAATAGCGAGCTATTAAATAGCGTGCTATATAAATAGTAAATCTAATGGTGTACGTCGATAGCGATCAATCCTGGCTGGCTAGATGCTCACGCAATTGCGTCAGTTGCCCTTTCAGGGCGACGACTTCGTCAAACTCACAACCGGTGGCGCAGAACACCGCGAGCGGTATGCCTCCGGCCTGTTTCTTCAGCGTACGGCCTTGATCGGTCAGTGAGATGACAACCTGACGTTCGTCTTCGGTTGAGCGCAGCCGGTTAAGCAGTTTTGCGGATTCAAGCCGCTTCAGCAGCGGAGTCAGCGTGGCCGAATCCAGAAACAGTCGTTCGCCGATCTCCGACACCGTCAGCTGGTCGCGCTCCCACAACACCAGCATCACCAGATATTGCGGGTAGGTAAGGCCGAGCTGCGACAACAGCTTGCGGTACACCTTGTTCATCGCCAGCCCGGCCGAATACAACGCAAAGCACAACTGCTGATCGAGCTTCAGCGGCGGCTTGGATGTGAGGTGGTTGACGGCCTTGGTCTTCATGGATGCGAAATATATATAGTGCACTATTTAATTGCAAGCTATTTTTTTCTGAGGCCCATGCCCGATCACCATCGCGCCGGATTCGCACTGTCGATATGCAGAGGCCTGCCGCCACGAGCCTGGGCGCCGACCCATGCCAAAGCGGTTATGCAAGCGGCCGTTCGCGGGCATGCGGTTGCCACCGTGCCAGTACCCAGGACAGGCCGATACAGCCGGCAAACGCCAGCAGCCAGCGGGTAGCCAGTGCGCCGGGTGCAGGCAGCACGGCGCCGATCGATGGCAGCCAGTCGTCGCCGTAAAGTGTGACGACAGCGACAACCGCGATCACCAGCGCGATCGCGATGGCGGCCATCAGGATGAACTCGAAGCGGATATCGGGAGCCACTTTGCCAGCAGGGATGCTGGTGGCCTGGGCAGCCACACGTTGTGCGAAATCGGCAGGCAGGCCGTCCTGCGGTGCTTCGCGCAGAGCACGCGCAAGCATGCGATAACGCTGTACGCGGGCATCGTCGCTGGCGGAGTCCAGATGCAGGCGTTCACGCCGCATGGCCTGTTCCTGCGCTTGCCACTCGCGTTCGTGCGCTTCGTCGGCGAAGTGAGGGATGTTGTTATCGATCGGATGGTTCATACCGCAACTCCTGTCCGGTTTTCGAGTACGCCACGCAGACGCAGCCGTGACCGGAACAAGTGGCTCTTGATCGTACCGCTGGCAAGCCCGGTGATGCGGGCAATCTCGGGAATCGTGGTTTCTTCAAGGTAATACAAGGTTAGCAGCGTGCGCTGCAAGGGCGGCAGTGCCTCAATCGCCGCATGCAGGTGTTGCGCCGTTTCCTCATCCGCGCAGGCACTCTCGAGATCGAAATCGTCGCTGATGTTTTCCACCAGGGCATAGTCATCACTGTCGTTGGTGTTTTCGACCAGCGCGACACGTTTGTGTTGCAGGTGACGCAGCGCGATCGTGTAGGCCACGCGTCCGATCCACGATTTCAGCGCGCTCTCATAGCGGTACTGATGCAGGCATTGATGGACGCGCAGGAAGGTGTCCTGACAAAGATCCCGTGCATCCTCGGGGTGGCGCACCATCCGATAAATGATGTGCCAGCATAGTCCCTGATACTCACGGATCAGGCGCTCGAACGCGCCCGGCCGGCTGGCCAGCACGGCATCGACCAGTTCGCGGTCCGGGCTGCTGTTGATCTCATCCATGGCACAAGGGATACGCGCAATGGGGCAACGGTTGCAAGTCCTGGTGCAACCGCGGAGGGGCGACCTGTATCTATGGCCCTGACTACCCAAAAAACGGAGGAATTCCCCCATGAATCATATTGAATTGGTCCCGATCGTCCTGTTTGTCTGCATTGCCTACGTGATCAAGGTCTGCATGGATGCGATGGTTCGCAGGCACATGGTCAGCACCGGCGGCTCCGAAGAGCTGGTCAATTCGCTACTGCGCGACGAGGAGCAGCGTCGGCGCCATTCCTCGCTGCGCTGGGGCATTGTGCTGCTGTCGATTGCGTTCGGCTTCGGGCTGATCCAGTGGTTTGGCTGGGAGGATGTCACCCCCGGCCTCGTCGCGGTGCTGGCCGGCGCGACCGGTCTGGGCAACCTGGTGTTTTTTGCCATCTCGCGCAGGCTTTAAGGTGGTTTTGGTGCGACTATGTCGCACCAAAACCTGGAGAGCCGCTCCTATGCACGCCAAGGGCACGTTTGAAGTGAAGATGGCACCGCAGCCCGCGCAGGAAGGCGTCGGCGACGCCAGCATTGGCCGGATGGGACTGGACAAGCAGTACAGTGGCGACCTCGAAGCCACCGGCAAGGGTCAGATGCTGGCCATCCGCTCGGCGGTCGAGGGCTCGGCCGGTTATGTCGCGCTGGAGAAGGTCAGTGGCACGCTACAGGGGCGCAGCGGCGCGTTCGCGTTGCAGCACAGCGGCACGATGACGCGTGGTGTGCCTCAGTTGATTGTTTCGATCGTGCCTGATTCAGGCAGCGACGAACTACTAGGGCTGGCCGGTACGCTGACTATCACTCAGTCCGACGGCAAGCATTTCTACGATCTCGAGTACACGCTACCCGGCGCGAGTTGACTGCTGGTGTCATGGGTGGATGCCGCTGAGCTCATTCCGACGGCAGGTCGAAAAGATCGGTCTGCGCGCGATAGCTGTCCTGATCCACGAAACCGGACAGGCCGACGCCGACCAGTCGGTAGCGACTGTCGGCAGGACGCTCGACACGCATGAGCAAGGCGCAGGCCTGCTCGGCCAGCTCGTCAGCCGATAGCGGCCGCCTCGCTGGGGTAAGGCTGCGTGTGAGGGTATGGAAGTCGGAGGTTTTCAACTTGAGGACGACGGTGCGTGCGACGCGCCCCAGTTCTCGTTGATGCCCGGCCCAGGCCTTTTCGGCGAGACGACGGATATGTGGCTCCAGTTCGTCCAGGGTAAGGTCGTGTTCGAAGGTGTCTTCGGCGGAGACCTGCAGGGTCGGGCGATCCGGCTGTACCGCATGGTCATCGATGCCGAGCGACAGCTCGTACAGCCGTCGGCCCCAGCGGCCGAAGCGCTGCTCCAGCTCGGTCAGGGTAAACCTGCGCATTGTGCCCACGGTGGTGATGCCGAGTGCAGCAAGTTTCGCTTCCATCACCTTGCCGACGCCGGGCAGTCGCGCTACCGGCAGCGGAGTGAGGAACGCTTCGACCTGATGCGGACGGATCACGAACAATCCATCGGGCTTGCGCCAGTCCGAAGCGATCTTGGCAAGGAATTTGTTCGGCGCCACGCCGGCCGATGCAGTCAGTTGGGTTTCCTCCCGGATCGCCGCGCGGATCGCCTCGGCCGTGGCAGTAGCCGAAGGCAGGCCGGTCTTCGTCGTGGTGACATCGAGGTAGGCTTCGTCCAGCGACAGCGGTTCGATCAACTCGGTGTGCCGCGCAAAGATCTCGCGCACCTGCCGCGACACTGTCTTGTAGCGCACGAAATCCGGCGGCACGAAAACGAGCTGCGGACAGAGGCGTTCCGCACGTATGGCCGGCATCGCCGAGCGCACGCCAAACACTCGCGCCTCGTAACTCGCCGCACACACCACCGAGCGTGCCCCGCGCCACGCTACTGCCACCGGCTTGCCGCGCAACGATGGATCGTCGCGCTGCTCTACTGACGCGTAGAACGCGTCCATGTCGATATGCAGAATTTTTCGCGCGGGCGGGGCAGGCATGGGGTGATTCTAGGACGTGGCTGCTCTCGCGTAGCCGTTATCAGCCAACCGTCGGTTGTGGCCGATGCGTTCGGCCACATGCTGCGCCAGGCGTTCGGCCGCTTGCGGGTGCGATCCCAGATGCAGGAACGGCTCGATCAACTCCAGCTCCATGATCAGGAAACGGCCTTCGCAGATCACGCCGTCGACGCGTACATAGGCATGGTTGCCATGTCCGATAGCAGCGACTGCCGCCAGCGCGCGATCGGCCGCAGCCAGCGTTGCGGCGCTTGGCTGGATCGGCTCGGCGCTGCCACCGAATTCGCTTTGCACGCGGTAGTCGCCTGCTGCGGGGCGCTTGATCACGGCATGGCTAAACTCGCCCGCGAAATACAACAGCGACCATTCGCCGTCGCTGACGACTTCCGCAACGAACGGCTGCACCAGGTAGTCAAGCCCGGGCGGCAGTTCCGTTACCGCCTGATCGAATGCCCGATCGCCGACGACGCCGCGCAGCGTGTGCCATGCGCCGCCGCTGACGGTCGGCTTGATCACCAGCTGCTGCCCCGGTCTGGCTGCCAGCACATCGCGTAGCTCGCGAGCACTGGCGAGCTGGGTCGGGATGACCGCTACGCCGCGCTCGGCAAGTTCAAGCAAGTAACGCTTGTCGCTGTTCCAGCGGATCAGTTGGCTGTCGTTGATCGTGGGCACACCAAGCTGATCGAGTCGATCCAGCCAGTGCCGAAACGCCGCGTAATGCTGGAAATAATCCCAGACAGTACGGATCAGCACGGCATCGAACTGCGACCAGTCAACGTCCGGATCATTCCATATGCAGACGCGCGGTTGCAGCCCGAGCTGTTCGAGCGAGAATGCCAGGTGGGTATCGTCCGGATGGATGTCCGGATAGATCGAGGCGGTAGCAAGTGCGAGCCGGCGAGCGGTAGTGTGAGTAGACATGGCGACACCTCCAAATTTGGAAAGGGCGCCCTTGCCAGATGGGATCGCCGACCAAGCGTGGCGGAATGTCCGCTGCAGCACCCCTCGGTGGCGATGGCGCGGTGGGGTTGCCACTGCACCATGAAGCGGCAGCGCATGAAGCGACACCGGCGCCAGTGTCCCGGCGCGCTGGATGATTGTCAATTCTCCGGATGAATCGCTCGCCGACCATCCACATGCATGCCTCGCGGGACTAGGCGAACCGGTGCACACAATGGCAAGGTAGCCGGATGTCGATCGAACCCACCAATGCCTATGCCCGTCGCCTGAATACCTGGGACGCCACGATGATCGTGATCGGTGGCGTTATCGGGGCGGGCATTTTCCGCACGCCGGCCACCGTCGCCGAGCGCACATCATCGGGCACGCAGGTGCTGATCCTGTGGGCGATCGGCGGTTTGCTCACCCTGGCCGGCGTGCTGTGTTACGCCGAATTGGGCGCGCGTCGGCCGCAGGCGGGTGGTACCTACGTCTATCTGCGTGAGGCATTCGGGCAGCTGCCGGCGTTCCTGTTCGGCTGGACCATGGCGCTAATCAACTATCCCGGCAGCGTAGCCGCGGTGGCGACCACGTTCGCCGATTACTTTTGCGCGGCGATCGGATTGCCACTGATCTATGTGAAACCAGTGGCCGTCGGCGCGATCGCATTTATCGTAAGCGTCAATCTGTTCGGCATCCGTGCCGGCGCGTGGATGCAGAACATCTTCACTGTGCTGAAGCTTGCAGCGATCGCGCTGCTGGTAGTGGTCGGGCTGGTGCTGGCGCGCGGACATCTGGGCATTGCACTGGCGCCGGACACGGCGCATCCGGTGTCGTCGTGGGCGTTCCTCGGCGCATTGCTGCCGGTGCTGTTCGCCTATGGCGGCTTCCACTATCTCAACGACCTGGCTGGCGAAGTGCGCAATCCTCAACGCACCTTGCCGCGCGCGCTGGGCATGGGCATGGCCGGGGTGGTGCTCTGCTACGTGCTGGTCAACCTGGCCTATCTGACTGGGCTGGGTCATACCGGTCTCGCCGCCAGCCAGGCGCCGGCAGCGGATCTGCTGCGACACGTGTTCGGCGAACGTGGCGCCACGGTCATGGCGGTGGGCATCGCCTGTTCCACGTTTGGCTATTGCAATATCGCGATCGCCGGTGGCGCGCGAGTACTGCAGACGATGGGTGCCGACGGCATGTTTTTCCGCGCCGCGGGCCGCATCGAACCGCGCACCCGCGCACCGCAGATTGCGCTGGCGGCACTCGGCCTGTGGGCGATCGTGCTGACCTTGTCCGGCAGTTTTGGCCAGCTGCTCGACTACACCACGGTGGGCGAATGGCTGGCGCATGCGTTCGGCATCGCCACGCTGTTCTGGTATCGGCGGCATTTCATCGATCAGCCATCGCCGTATCGCGTACCGTTCTATCCGTTGCTGCCACTGGTATTTGTGATCACCGTATTCAGTGTGATCGTGGCTACGGCCATCCATACGCCTCGCGATGCCGGCATGAGTCTGCTGATCATCGCGCTTGGCGTGCCGGTGTATTACGGGTGGCGGAAACTGCAGCGGATCTGAGTGGAACACGCTGGTGGAGTTTGCCGTGAGACCGGCATACTGGGTGACGTATCAGCGAGGTCATCTATCGTGAAATTCGTCGTGCTAACCCTGTTGTCTCTGTTTGGCCTGTCTGCGTGTCATGCGGATGCGTCGACGGCGCTGGTGGATCTCGGCGATCCATCGGCCGCTATCCATCTCCAGCCCGAGCATGTGCAGTCGGCGGTGGCAGGTGAATCGGTACAGGGCTTTGGATCGCTGCGGCGCTATACATTTCAGCCGGCGGCACAGCCGCAATTGATCGTTACGCCTGCGCAGGGTACTTGGGACTGGTCTACGCGCGGCGAATTGCGCCTTCAGTTGCAGAACGTGATGGCGTGGGCGGTCACGCTCGACGTCGATATTTCCGATGCCGGCGCCGGCCACCTGCATGCCACCGTCGGCCTGCCGGCGGGACCGCCGCAGACGCTGGTGATTCCACTGCATGCAACATCGCCGCGCAGCGAGGGCATGCAGGCGCCGCCACCGATGCCATACGACGATCACGGCCAGCTGACGCTGCTGGCGACCACCGTGCAGGGCACGCTCGACCTGCGCAAGGTCGGCGCGATCCGGCTCGGCATGCCGGCCCCCAGCGCGGCACAGACGTTGTTGTTCGGACGCATCGACGGCACGACCGGCGAAGCCACGTTGCGCGATGCGTATGCCGGCATCGTCGATCGCTATGGGCAATTCACGCGCGGCCACTGGCCGGAGCAGGTCAGTTCCGATACAGCCCTGCGCGCGGCACATGCGCAGGAGAACATCGCCTTGGCTGCACATGCTTCGCAGCCGCAGGGAATCGATATTTACGGTGGACGTCTGGACGTCTCTTTGCAGAAAACCGGTTGGTTCCACGCGCAGAAATCGTCCGGTCGCTGGTGGTTGGTGACGCCGGACGGCCACGCGTTCTTTTCGCTGGGCGTGAACGTCGTGGTGGCGGATGAGGGCCGCAGTTACATCGAGGGTCGCGAATTCATGTTCAAGGATCTGCCACCGCCCAGCGGCGAGTGGTCGTCGTTCTACGGCAGCGCTGACAGCCGCCGTGCGGATCAGGGTGCCAGTCAAGGCATCGGCTACGACCACGGGCGCTGGTTCGATTTCTACGCGGCCAATCTCTATCGCGTCGATGGCAAGGACTGGTTGGCGGCATGGCGCAGGCGCGCCATCGACCGCTTGCAGACATGGGGCTTCAACACCATCGGCAACTGGAGCGATCCGGCGCTGGGCCACGCGCATCGGCTGCCGTATACGCGCTCGATAAATATTGCGGGCAACTACGCGAATGTCGCCAGTGGCTACGACTACTGGGGGCGCATGCCCGATCCGTTCGATCCGCGTTTTGTGCAGGCGGCCGAGCAGGCCGCGGCACAGGCGAGCAGCGATGTGAGTGATGATCCGTACCTGCTGGGCTACTTCGCCGACAACGAGTTGGCCTGGGCCGGCGTCGGTCCGCAAGGACGCTGGGGGCTGGCAATGGGCACCTTGAGCGGCGACGCGAAAAGTCCAGCCAAGCAGGCGTTCATCGCCGTGCTGAAGAAGAAATACGTTGATGCGATCAAGCTGGGCAATGCGTGGAATCTACCGCTGTCCTCGTGGGAGATGCTGCAGGCGCCGGGCTTCGTTCCCCCGCATCCGGACGAGGCCCATCCGGCCCTCGCCGAAGACTACAGCGCTTGGCTAAGGCAATATGCCGACACTTACTTCCGCGTCGTTGCCGAGGCGATCCATCGGCACGACCCGCATCATTTGTTTCTTGGCGGTCGCTTCGCGGTAAATACGCCCGAAGCCGTCGCGGCCTGCGCGCAATATGCCGACGTGGTCAGTTTCAATGTCTACGCCGACCTGCCGCAGCATGGCTTCGACGCGGCGGCAATGCAGCAGCTGGACAAGCCAGTGTTGATCAGCGAATTCCATTTCGGCTCCGACGACCGCGGCCCGTTCGGCAAGGGCGTGGTGTCGGTGTGGAACGAGCAGCAGCGTGGTGAGGCGTATGCGCGCTTCGTCGCGGCGGCGGCCAGCGATCCGAACATCGTCGGCGCGCACTGGTTCCAGTACACCGACCAGCCGGTGACCGGACGTTTGCTCGATGGTGAGAACAGCCACATCGGGCTGGTTGGCATCGCCGATATCCCGTTTGCCGGCTTCGTCGAAGCCGTGCACAGGGCAAACAACGTCGCGAATCACTAAACAGGTTTGTCACGTCCCGGCCGCCTAGGCCGGGCAGCGGGCAGGCGCAACCTTCCTCGAAGGATGTTGCGCCGCAACTTGTCATGCGTTCAAAAAGTACTATTGTCATACAATAATACTTTTCACCGACCGCATGACCTGGCCCGCCAGGCCAAAACAGGAAAGAAGGCAGCACGACTTTCTTTGCCATCACGGTGGATCGGTGATGCGGGAGGGTGGAGAAGGATGTTTACCGCAATTGGCCGTGACACGGACCGCGTTACCTGGGGCGTATCAGGGGCAGTGCACGGTTCAGGGCCCGGTTTCAAAAACTATGCCCGCGTTGGGGTCCGATGCGCATTCGCACAGTCGGCTTTCTATGGCAAATCAATAGATGAAAGGAACTTGATATGCAGCGAACGATGCTCGCACTCTCTGTACGCAATGCCTTGATGGCCGTCATGAGTGCCGCCTGTGTCATCGGCTACACAAACGCACATGCACAGGACTCCCCGGCCGCATCGACGAGTAGCGCTGCTGCGCCAGTGGTGGGCCAGGCGGCCGCGACGGCGACGCCCACGCAGGGCGCCTCCGGTAACGCTGACAGCAAAAAGGCGACCGATCTGAACGCGATCTCGGTGACCGGACAACTCGGATCGCTGCTTCGTTCGCAAGCCACCAAACAGGATGCGAACGGGGTGGTGGACTCGGTGTCGGCCGAGGAAGCAGGCAAATTTCCTGATCAGAACGTGGCCGACGCGCTGCAGCGCGTGCCCGGCGTCTCCGTCGATCGCAGTGGCGGAGAGTCGAACCAGATCACCGTGCGCGGTTTCGGCCCGACGTTCGTCAACGTCTTGCTCAATGGCCGCGAGATGGCGACGGCATCAACCGATCGTGCTTTCAACTTCGATGTGCTGCCTTCGGAAGTCATCCAGCAGGCCGTGGTGCAGAAGACCAGCTCCGCTGACCTCCAGGCGGGCGGCATCGGCGGCACGGTCAACGTCATCACGGCGCAGCCGCTAGATTTCAGCGGCTTCCACATGGCCGGAAGCGCGGGCGCCGTGAACGACAACATCGGTGGTGGCCTGTCGAACAAGACCACACCCGATGTCTCGGGCATCATCGGCAATAGCAACAAGGACCATACTTTCGGTTGGCTCGCCTCGTTCGTCTACGACAAGCGCGACCATGTGGAGCAGTCGGTGGACACGCTGGGCTGGCTGACCAACCAGGATTTTTCGCGGATCAACCCCGCCTATACCAGCCTGTCGCTGCCGCAGACGCTGCAGGGTCAGGTTACCAACGAGACGCGCACGCGCTCGTCGTTCAATGGTGCGATCGAATGGATTCCGCTTGACGGCCTCACCGTGAAGGTGGACGGCTTGCTGTCGGAATATAAGATCGACTCCACCTACAATGCGTTTGGCCTGTACACCAACACCGGTGTCATTCAGTCGATCACGCCCGGGGCCAACGGTACCGCGCAGAGCTATACGCAAAACGCGAGCGGTGGTATGTCGAATGACTACGCCGAAGAGTCCAACCCAAGTGACGCGAAGAACTATCTGGTCGGAGCAAATATTGCCTACAAGTTGGGCGAGTCGACCGAAATCGACTGGGACACTGCGGCTTCCAGGGCATGGAACAAGCAATCGCAGAACGGCTACTTCGTGGTGTTGGGTACGCGCAATATCGGCGTCAACCCGACCTGGACCAACAATGGCGATAACAATCTGCCTAGCTGGAGCAATTACCTGCCGCCGACGGACACCTCCACGCTGCATGCCCACGTCACCAACCAGGGCACGCAGAGCCCGAACGTCAGCGACAGCATCTTCCAGAACAGGTTGCACCTGTCCAAGAGTTTCCTCGACGGCACTCTGTCGCAGCTCGATTTCGGCGTGGAGAATTCCGACGAAACCAAGACAGAGGTCACCTACAACACGCCCAATAGCTTCGGCTGTGCCGAATACTGCGGCTACGTGGCCAACGTACCGGCCAGTGCCGTCGACGCGCATGTCTACAATGCCGGTAGCTTGGTCAACGGTGTTTCGCCTGGGTTCCCGTCGCAGTGGGTGGTTTACGACGTCAACAAGCTATTTGCCTATCTGGCCACGCCGGCTGCCTACAATCAGTTGCCGAACGCCGATGCGTTCAAGGCAGCGCTTGCCGCAAACGGTGGCTCGTTCACTTCGCGGCCCGACCCGAACACGTATAGCCAGATCCATGAGCGCGTCGAATCCGCCTACGCGATGGCAAACCTCCAGGGTGACTGGTCGAGCATGCCGTGGAACCTGAACCTCGGTATGCGTTATACCAAGACGGACACCACCTCGACGGCGTATTCCGCGCCGATCATCGGGATTGCAGTCAATCCCAACGATCCCACCAACGCTTTCCCGACCTACGGTCCGCTACAGCCGATTTCCCAGCGGGGCAGCTACGGCAACTGGTTGCCATCGGCGAATTTCAAGTTGAATCTGCGTGATGACCTGGTGTTTCGCCTCGCCGCCTCAAAGACGTTGACTCGTCCGGATCTGAGCAATCTGTCAGCCGCTGTGTCCTACAATTTCAGGCCGCAGAACCAGACGATCAGCCAGGGTAATGTGGCGCTGAATCCCTACACGTCGAAGAATCTGGACACCGGCCTGGAATGGTATTTCAGTGATACCAGCTACGTGGCGATGGACTTGTTCTACAAGAAGGTCGACAACTTCAGCACGCTGATCACTCGCACGACCGAGTTATTGGGCTTTCCGTTCCAGTTGACCGAGCCGGTCAACTTGAACACCGCGGTGATCAAGGGTGCTGAGTTCACCTTCAACTATCAGTTCCAGCATTTGCCGTCACCGTTCGACGGGCTTGGCGTGGCGACCAACTACACCTACGTGACCAGTAGCGCATCGATCAGTCCCAACGTCATCACCGCGACCGGCAAGTTCGCAGTACCGGGCATCGGTAATTCGGCGAATGCGACGGTGTATTACCAGAAGGGCCCGTGGGAGGTACGTCTGGCGTATAACTGGCGCGCCCAGTACCTGGCGTCCATTGCCGGCAATCAAGGCCAGCCGACGACCGTGAAGCCGTATGG
>JBAPPP010000210.1:0-3661 GCA_049280175.1 Rhodanobacter sp. | reverse complement strand
CGGTTTGCGCATGGCGGAGGAGGGCGCCGACATGCTCGACGTCGGCGGCGAATCCACCCGCCCCGGTGCAGCGGATGTATCGGTCGAAGAGGAATTGCGCCGCGTGCTGCCCGTCATCGAGCAGTTGATTGCACGCACAACGCTGCCGATCGCGATCGACACATCCAAGCCGCAGGTGATGCGTGCCGCAGTAGCCGCCGGCGCCGGCATGATCAATGACGTCTGGGCGCTGCGCCAGGACGGCGCCATGGACGCCGCCGCTGAACTGGGCGTGCCGGTGTGCCTGGTGCATATGCAGGGCGAGCCGCGCGGCATGCAGGCCGATCCGCATTACGACGACGTGGTCGGCGAAGTACATCGCTTTCTCACGGACCGGCTATTCGCGTGCGAGATGTCCGGCATCGACCGGCGCAAGGTGATGCTCGATCCTGGCTTCGGTTTCGGCAAGACGTTGGAACACAATCTGGCGCTGCTGTCTGCGCTGGAACGCTTCAGCAACTTGGGCAGCGGCGTGTATGCCGGACTGTCGCGGAAGTCGATGATCGGCACGCTGACCGGCAAATCCGAACCCGCCGCACGCGCTGCTGGTTCGGCCGCTGCGGCACTGATCGCGGTTCAACGTGGTGCACGCATGGTGCGCGTGCACGATGTGGCCGCGACGGTGGATGCGCTGGCGGTGTGGCAGGGCGTTCATGCGGTTGACGTCGTGCCAAAACGCAATGAAAAAACCGCGGCACCGCGCTGGCCAGACGACGATTGAACGCTTTGGGAGCCTCGAAAGATCGCCCCTTGCCCGTCATACCTGCGTCTCACGACAGCCATAGGGGTGGTCAATCATGCTCGAAAAGCCGCCCTTCGCCCGTCATGCCTGCGAAAGCAGGAACCCAGCCCCCGTGCTCCTCAAACCCTTCGCTCGTCATTCCTGCGAAGGCAGGAACCCAGCGCCCTCGCACCTCAAGCCTCGCTCGTCATTCCTGCGAAGGCAGGAACCCAGCGCCCTTGCTCCTCAAGCCTCGCTCGTCATTCCTGCGAAAGGAACCCAGCGCCCTCGCTCCTCAAGAACTTGAAGCACTGGATCCCTGCCTTCGCAGGGATGACGAGTTGAGGGTTCGGGGCCCGGGGCGCCCTAGCTCCCTTTGGGCGCGCAGGAATGACGAACTGGGGATCCCCGAAGAATGCAAGGATGCCGAGGTGGGATCCCCTACCAATGCAACGATATCGACCCAGGCAACAAGTTATTCGAGCCCCCCTTCATTGAAGTCCGCGCGGCGCTATGCTGCCGCCGCAGCAACACGAAAACCCTTCGGGAATGCAAGACACCATGAATCAACGTAAATACTTCGGCACGGACGGCATTCGTGGTCCGGTCGGCGAATGGCCGATCAGCGCGGATTTCATGCTGCGACTGGGACGCGCCGTAGGCAGCGTGCTGGCGCGCGCGGGCAATGATCGCCCGCTAGTGCTGATCGGCAAGGACACCCGCGTCTCCGGCTACATGTTCGAATCCGCGCTGGAAGCTGGCCTGGTCGCCGCGGGCGCCGATGTCGGCTTGCTAGGCCCGATGCCGACGCCGGCGGTCGCGTTTCTGACCCGCTCGATGCGTGCCAGCGCCGGCATCGTGATCAGCGCGTCGCACAATCCGCACCAGGACAACGGCATCAAGTTCTTTTCCGCGAACGGCGAAAAGCTGCTGGATGCGGTCGAGCTGGCGATCGAACAGGAAGTGGACGCCGACTTTGTCACGGTACCTTCAGAAGAGCTGGGCAAGGCCACCCGCATTGGCGATGCAGTAGCGCGCTACGCCGAATTTTGCAAAGCCACCGTGCCTGAAGATTTCACGTTGCGTGGAATCAAGATCGTGCTCGATTGCGCGCACGGCGCGACCTACCAGGTCGCACCCAAGGTGTTCGCAGAATTGGGTGCCGAAGTCGTAGCCATCGGCGACAAGCCGGACGGTTTCAATATCAACAGCAACGTTGGCTCGACGCACCCACAGGCGCTGCAGGATGCCGTGCTGGCGCATGCCGCCGACATCGGCATGGCGTTCGACGGCGATGGCGACCGGCTGATGCTGGTCGATCGCAACGGCGCGCTCGCCGATGGTGACGACATCCTCTACGTGCTGGCGCGCAGCCTGCGCGCGCAGGGGCTGCTCAACCAACCGGTGGTCGGCACCTTGATGAGCAACTATGGCCTGCAACTGGCATTGGCTGAATTGGGCGTGCCCCTGCTGCGCGCCAATGTGGGCGATCGCTATGTGATGCAGTTGCTCAGGGAGCATGGCGGCATCCTGGGCGGCGAGACCTCGGGCCACATTCTGTGCCTGGATCGCGCAACTACCGGCGACGGCATCGTGGCCGCGCTGGCCGTACTGGAGGCGTTGGCCTCGTCCGGGCAGGACTTGGCATCGGCCCGCAAAGGTCTGAAAAAACTGCCGCAGGTCATGTTGAACGTGCGCGCCAACGGTGCACGAGAAGCGTTGGCTGGCACCGAGGTACAACAGGCGCTGGCCGAAGTGGAGCGGGTTCTGCAGGGCCGCGGTCGGGTCGTGTTGCGGGCGTCCGGTACCGAGCCGCTGGTGCGTGTCACCGTCGAGGCAGCCGATGCGGCCGAAGTACAACAGTTGGCAGGCTGGCTTGCCGACGTCGTAAAATCGGCAGCCAAGACACATTCGGCTGAGGCATTGTGAAAAAGGTTCCTACCCTAGACATCCGCCGTTACCACAGCGACCGCGACGCCTTTGTCGCCGAGTTGGGCGCGGCGTATCGCGAGTTCGGCTTTTGCTGCATCAGCGGCCATGGCATCAAGCGCGAGCTGATTGACGGCTCGTACGATGCGTTCCAGCGTTTCTTCGCGCTGCCCACCGAAACCAAGATGAAATACCACGTGCCCGGCAGCGGTGGCGCGCGCGGCTATACGCCGTTCAAGGTGGAGACCGCCAAAGACAGCCAGTACGCGGACCTCAAGGAGTTCTGGCATATCGGTCGCGAGATTCCGCGCGACTCGAAGTTCGCCGACGTGATGCCGCCAAACCTGTGGCCCAGCGAAGTGTCGGACTTCAAGCCCTGCGGCTACGGACTTTACGAGGCGCTGGATCAGCTCGGCACGCGCGTGCTGCGCGCGTTGGCCCTGCATGTGGGCTTGCCCGAGCACTACTTCGACGACAAGACCGATCAGGGCAATTCCATCCTGCGCCCGATCCATTACCCGCCGATCACCCAGGAAAACATCCCGAACGTGCGAGCCGGCGCACACGAGGACATCAACTTCATCACCCTGCTGGTGGGCGCCAGCGCCGAGGGGCTGGAAGTACTGAGCGATGGCGAGTGGCTGCCGATCACCACCGAGGGCGACGCCATCGTGGTGAACATCGGCGACATGCTGCAGCGGCTGACCAACCACGTGTATCCGTCCACCTCGCACCGCGTCGTCAATCCGCAAAACGCGAATGCACGCAAGCCGCGCTATTCGGCGCCGTACTTCCTGCATCCGAATCCGGATGTCGTGCTTGATCCGGTGCCCGAGTGCATCACGCCGGACAACCCGAGCCGCTACGACACCTCGATCACCTCGCACGAATACCTGATGCAGCGCCTGCGCGAGATCAAGCTGATCTGATCCGCCATTGCTCCCTCCCCTGCACGCAGGGGAGGGTTGGGGT
>JBAPPP010000209.1:0-6015 GCA_049280175.1 Rhodanobacter sp. | reverse complement strand
CCCTTGCGCAGCAAGGGCTCCTCCAGCCCCTGGATCCCTGCCTTCGCAGGGATGACGAGGGGGGACTGAACCCGGCCAAACACTACTGACAATAACTGACCTACCCCGGTTGTTATAGTTAAGAATCCTCCCCACATCTTGGCGCAATGGACACCATACGCATCCGCGGCGCACGCACGCACAATCTGAAGAACATCGATCTCGATCTGCCGCGCGACAAGCTGATCGTGATCACCGGCTTGTCCGGTTCCGGCAAGTCGTCGCTGGCGTTCGACACGATCTATGCCGAAGGTCAGCGCCGCTACGTCGAGTCGCTGTCGGCGTACGCGCGGCAGTTCCTGTCGATCATGGAGAAACCCGACGTCGACCACATCGAGGGTCTGTCGCCGGCCATCTCGATCGAGCAGAAATCCACCTCGCACAATCCTCGCTCCACCGTGGGCACGATTACCGAGGTATACGACTACCTGCGCCTGCTGTTTGCGCGTGTAGGCACACCGCGCTGTCCCGATCACGGCATCCCGCTGGAGGCGCAGACGATCAGTCAGATGGTCGACACGACGCTGGCGATGGATCCTGAGACCCGCTTCATGCTGCTGGCGCCGGTGATCCGCGAGCGCAAGGGCGAACACGTACAAGTGTTCGATCAGCTGCGTGCGCAGGGTTTTGTGCGCGCGCGCGTCGACGGCACCGTGTTCGACCTGGATGCGGTGCCGCCGCTGACGCTGCGCCAGAAGCACACCATCGAAGTGGTCATCGACCGCTTCCGTCCGCGTGACGACATCAAGCAACGCCTCGCCGAATCATTCGAGACCGCACTGCGTCTGGGCGACGGACTGGTCATCGTGGTGAATATGGATGACGCCAAGGCTTCCGAGCAAATGCTGTCGTCGCGATATTCCTGCCCGCTGTGCGACTACTCGCTGCCTGAGCTGGAGCCGCGGCTGTTCTCGTTCAACTCGCCGGTCGGCGCCTGCCCCTCCTGTGACGGCCTGGGCGTGACGCAGGTATTCGATCCTGCGCGCGTGGTGGGCCATCCGGAACTGCCTTTGTCCGGCGGCGCAGTGCGCGGCTGGGACCGACGCAACGCGCATTATTTCCAGCTGATCCTGTCACTGGCAGCGCACTACGGCTTCAACGTGGATACGCCGTGGGAGAAACTTCCTGCAGCCGTCCAGAAGGCCGTCCTGTTCGGTAGCGGCAAGGACAAGATCGCGTTTCGCTATATCACCGAGCGCGGCGGCAAGGTCACCCGCGAGCACCCGTTCGAGGGGATCCTGCCGAACCTGGATCGGCGCTACAAGGAAACCGAATCGCCCGCGGTACGCGAGGAACTGGCGAAGTACATCAGCGACCAGCCCTGCCCCACCTGCGAAGGTCAGCGGTTGAACCGCTCGGCACGCAACGTGTTTGTCGCCGACCATGCGCTGCCCTCGCTCACCCATCGTTCGATCGACGATGCATTGGCGTTTTTTGACAAGCTCAAGTTGACCGGTTGGCGTGGCGAGATCGCCGCCAAGATCGTCAAGGAAATCCGCGAGCGGCTGATTTTCCTCAATGACGTCGGCTTGAACTACCTCACACTGGATCGGCAAGCCGACACGCTTTCCGGCGGCGAGGCGCAGCGCATCCGGCTGGCCTCGCAGATCGGCGCCGGCCTGGTCGGCGTGATGTACGTACTCGATGAACCCTCGATCGGCCTGCATCAACGCGACAACGAGCGCCTGCTCGGCACGCTCACCCGCCTGCGCGACCTCGGCAATACGGTGATCGTGGTCGAACACGACGAGGACGCGATCCGCATGGCCGACCATGTGCTCGACATCGGCCCTGGCGCCGGCGTGCATGGCGGCGAAATCGTGGCGCAAGGCACGATGAAGGACCTTCTTGCCTCGCCACGCTCGGTCACCGGCCAGTTCCTGTCCGGCAAGCGCGCGATCGAGGTGCCGAAGGAACGCCGGCAGCCGATCGACGACGACTCCTGGCTGCATCTGAAGGGTGCCAGCGGCAACAATCTCAAGCACGTCGACCTGGCCATCCCAGCTGGCCTGTTTACCTGCGTCACTGGCGTGTCCGGCTCGGGCAAGTCGACGCTGGTGAACGACACGCTGTTCCGCCTCGCTGCTGCCGAGTTGAACGGTGCCGGCACGCAGGCTGCTGCGTACAAGTCGGTCGATGGCATGGATCTGTTCGACAAAGTGGTCGACATCGACCAGTCGCCGATCGGCCGCACGCCGCGTTCAAACCCAGCCACCTACACCGGCCTGTTCACCCCTCTGCGCGAGATGTACGCGCAAGTGCCCGAGGCGCGTGCGCGCGGCTACACGCCAGGCCGTTTCAGCTTCAACGTTCGCGGCGGCCGCTGCGAGGCCTGCGAAGGCGACGGCCTGATCAAGGTGGAGATGCATTTCCTGCCCGACGTCTACGTGCCCTGCGACGTCTGTCACGGCAAGCGCTACAACCGCGAAACGCTGGAGATCCATTACAAGGGCCACACCATCGCCGACGTACTCGACATGACGGTGGAAGACGCGCTGAAGCTATTCGAGAACGTGCCGAACATTGCACGCAGGCTCGATACGCTGCGCGCGGTGGGCCTGGATTACATCAAGCTAGGGCAGAGCGCGACCACCCTTTCCGGTGGCGAAGCGCAACGCGTGAAGCTGTCCAAGGAGCTGTCCAAGCGCGATACCGGCCGCACCTTGTACATCCTCGACGAGCCGACCACCGGCCTGCACTTCCACGATATCGAGCAGTTGCTCGACGTGCTGCACCAGCTTGTAGACCAAGGCAACACGGTGGTGGTGATCGAGCACAACCTCGACGTGATCAAGACCGCCGACTGGGTCGTCGATCTGGGACCCGAGGGCGGTGCCGGTGGCGGCCGCATCCTGGTTGCAGGTACGCCGGAGACGGTAGCGGCCACAGCCGGTTCGCATACTGGCCACTTCCTGGCCCCCCACCTGAAGACGAGCAAGGCGAACAAGTCTGCGAGGGCTCCCGGCGCCGAGAAACGAGTCAAGGCTGCCACCAAGCACATCGCGTCGCTGGACAAGTTCAAACCCATGCCACGGAAGAAGCGTTCATGACGACGGGCACATCAGAACAACCGCACGTTGCGGACATCGCTGCAGCCGATGCCAGCAACGATGCATCGCCCACGCAACACGACGACATCGTCACCGCCCCACTCTACGTGGCGTCGATCGAAGTGCGCTGGCGCGATCTGGATGCGTTCAACCACGTCAACAACGCCAACTACCTCACCTATCTGGAAGAGGCACGACTGCAGTGGCTCCGCCAGGTGCGCGACTGGTTCAATGCAGAATCCATGCCGGTGCTGGCCGCCAGCGAACTCAACTATCGGCTACCGATCGAATGGCCGGCCCAGTTGCACGTGCAGCTGGTTTGCGAGCGCCTCGGCAACAGTTCACTGACGCTCGGCCACCGCATCGTCGATGCCGCCGACGCCAGCCGTCTGTACTGCGACGGTCGCGTGGTGATGGTGTGGATGAATCCGGCCACCGGCAAACCGGTGCCGCTGCCACCAACGATCCGCGAGGCGGCAGAGCGCTAGCAGCCATCGAGGATCATCACGGCCACTGACACCGCGTGGCTGCATGGCAATGAAATCGCAGTGATCCGGTCGACGGACGACGTGCCCGCGTCATGGCTATGATGGCTACCGGTTCATCCATGGAGTTCGCCAGATGCCGACGCTACCTCGCACCGCCCTCGCGTTCGCCTGTGTCGCCGTACTGGCCGGCACGGCGCACGCCGCCGACAATACCGAACTCACCCTATATCGCAGCGACAGCCCCGCGCTGTTCGCCAGCAGCAGCGATGGCAACGTCAATGACGGCTACGCGGTTGTTCGCGAACAACGTGCACTAACGCTGACCGCCGGCACCCACGACGTGGTGATCGGCGACCTGCCAGCCTTTCTCGACCCCGAAGCGCTCGCCCTGGGTTTCCCTGGTGGCGGGGCCAGCGTCGTCTCGCAGCGCCTGTTGCTCGCTCAGGGAGCGAATGCGGCGTTGACCGGGCTGATCGGCCAGACGGTCGACGTGCTGGGTGCGAACGGCCAGCCGCTGGCCAGCGGCACCTTGCTGCGTGCCGGCGATGGCCTGGTGGTTCGCGGCGGCGACGGCCATACGACGCTGATCCACGAATACGCCGCTGTGCGAGTGAGCGGTGACAACGTCCCGACCGGTTCCAGCCTGAACCTTCGCGTCGACGCCACGCGCAGCGGCCAGACCGCTGCCGTGCTCAGTTACCCCACGTCGGGCCTCGGTTGGCGTGCCGCCTATGTGGCAACCCTGCAACCGGGTGCGACCTGTCGCATGCAGTTTGAATCGCGCGCCAGCATCGCCAACCGCAGCGGACGCGACTGGCATGACATCAAGCTGACGCTGATTGCCGGCGAACCGAATTTCGCCAGGGAATCGGCGCCCCGGCCCATGATGATGAAAGCAATGGCCGCCTCCGCCGCTTCATTGCCGCAACAATCGACGCTGGCCGACTACCGCAGTTACAGCCTGCCGGGCGAAGTCGACCTGCCTGATGCCAGCGTCAGTCAGGTGCCGCTGTACGCGACCCGCACCGTTGACTGCGAACGCACCGCATTGTTCGAAAGCGGCAACAGCTGGCTGCCACCGCACCCGATGCTGAATCGCGATTTCAACGTGGAGAGTGGCGGCGCCATCGTCAGCACACTGAAGCTGCAGGCGTTCGACAGCATGCCGGCGGGCTATCTGCGCGTGCTGACCGCTGACAAGAACGGCACGCCGCAATTCATCGGCGAAGGCCGCATCAACGACACCCCGAAAGGTAGCGACGCAACGATCACGCTGGGCACTGCGTTCGATCTGCGCGCCGAACGCACACGCACCAGCTTCAGCGTGGACAAAGCCGGCCGCACGCTGGACGAAGCGTTCCGCATCAACCTGAGCAACGCCAGCGACAGCGCCCGCACGGTGACCGTGCGCGAGCACCCCAACCGCTGGCGCCAATGGAACCTGGTTTCCTCCAGCAGCAAACCCAGCCAGCAGACCCCTGATACGCTGGAGTTTCGCGTCGAGGTGCCCGCCAACGGCAAGGCCACGCTGGACTATGCCGTGCACTACAGCTGGACCGCCGACGATCATCCACAGTAGATCGGCCCGCCATAACTGCCACTCTAAGAATGCCCGGAGTTCACCATGCTCGACCTGATCGCCCATGACACCATCAGCGAAATCAAGCTGGCCCGCCCGCCGGTCAACGCGCTGAACCTTGAACTGCTGCAGGCCCTGCGCACGGCCATCGACGACAGCATCCGTGCTGGCGCGCGCGGCATCGTGTTGTCTGGTGCCCAAGGGCTGTTTTCCGCCGGCGTGGATGTGCCGGCGCTGCTTGGCCGCGATCGCGCCGGCGTGCGTGAGTACTGGCGGGAATTTTTCGCGCTGTGCGCCACGCTGGCACGCGCGCCGATTCCGCTGGTCGCCGCCATCACCGGACACAGTCCGGCTGGCGGTGCGGTACTGGCGCTGTTCTGCGATTACCGGGTAATGGCGGAAGGCGCGTACCGCATCGGCTTGAACGAAGTACAGGTCGGACTGATCGTGCCTGATTGCATCCAGCTGGCGCTGCGCCGGGTGGTTGGCAACTATCGCGCCGAACGGCTGCTGGTCTCCGGCGCCATGATTGATTCGGCGGCGGCACTGGCCTGCGGTTTTGTCGATGAACTCACCGGCGTCGACCAGGTCACCACGCGTGCCCTGCACTGGCTGGGCGAACTACTGGCGTTGCCAAGCCACGCCATGCTCGCCACACGGGCACTGGCCCGCGCCGATCTGGCCACAGCCTACGCCGACCCGGACGCGCTGCCACTTGATGATTTCATCGACGCGTTTTTCCATCCGCAAACGCAGGCTGTGCTGCAGGGGCTGGTGGCGCGGTTGAAGAGCAAGAAGTAGTCGCGAGAGCTTTGGTCTTAGGCCACCGCCGGCGGCTATCGCGTAGGTTGGGGTGAGC
>JBAPPP010000208.1:0-3001 GCA_049280175.1 Rhodanobacter sp. | reverse complement strand
GCGTGGCGTTGCTCGATCCCGCCGGACTGGGGGGCACCTGCGTGCACCGAGGCTGTGTGCCGAAGAAGGCGTTGTGGTTTGCTGCGCAGCTGGCGCAGGCACAGCAACTCGCACTCGAGTTCGGCTTTGCCTTGCAGCCGGGGCCACTCGACTGGGAGCGTTTCCGGGGATTGCGGCAGGGCTACATCGACGCGATCGAACAACGCTATGCCGCGCGCTTGCCGGAAGCCGGCGTGCAACTGCTGCGTCAGGCCGGGCGCTTTGTCGCGGCCGATACCATCGAGTTGTCGGATGGCCATCGGCTGCAGGCCGCACAGATCGTGATTGGCACCGGCGCCAGACCGCGCCGGCTTGCGCTGCCGGGCTTTGAGCTGGGCATGGTTTCTGACGACATCTTTGCGCTACGTGAATTACCCCGTCGCGTCGCGATCGTTGGCGGCGGTTACGTGGCGGTGGAATTCGCTGGTTTGCTACGGGCGCTCGGCGCCGAAGTGGACATGCTGGCGCATGGGCCCTGGCTGCAGGACTTCGATGCCGAACTGGTGCAGGCATTGCAGCAGCAGATGGAGGCGCAGGGCATTCGTATCAGTTTGCAGAGTGTGGTCCGGGCAGCGCATCGCACGGACGACGGCATCATGCTGGACGACGCCCATACGGGTTCGCGCGGCCCTTACGACGCGCTGCTGTGGGCGGTCGGGAGGGTGCCGAACATCGAGACTCTGGGATTGGACACGGCGGGTGTGCAAACCGACAGCCGCGGTCACGTGCTGGTTGACGCACGGCAGAACACGAATATCAGGGGGATTCACGCCGTTGGCGATGTCACTGAGCACAAGGCGTTGACACCCGTAGCCGTGGCCGCCGGTCGCTATCTGGCGGATCGGCTGTTTGGTGGCCAACCGGATGCGCAGATGGATTACCGGAATATCCCCAGCGTGCTCTTTGCCGAACCGCCACTCGGCATCATCGGGCTGACCGAGGAGCAGGCACGCGCCGAGCACGGTGATCAGGTCAGCGTCCATCGCAGCCGGTTCACTCCGATGCAGTGGAAACTGGCCGGCAGGCACGATCAGAGCCTGATGAAACTGGTCTGCGTGGGTGCCGAGGAACGTGTAGTCGGCATCCATGCGCTGGGTCCAGGTGTCGAAGAAATGCTGCAGGGCTTCGCCGTGGCGTTGAAACTGGGCCTGCACAAGCGCGATCTGGACGCCACCGTGGCGATCCATCCCAGCTCGTCGGAAGAACTGGTGCTGATGGACTGAGGCCGCGCGCTCGCCATCATCCATCGCCACTACAATGTGGCACATGGCCAACTTCACTTTGCAGCGCGGCCGCGTGCCGCTGTTGATCAGCCTGCCGCACGACGGCAGCTTCATCCCCGATGTGATTGCCGCGCGCATGCGCCCGGCGGCGCGACGTTCGCCAGATACCGACTGGCATGTGGGGCGTCTCTACGAGCCGTTGGCGCATGCGCTTGGCGCCAGCCTGCTGAAGCCGCTGGCATCGCGTTACGTGATCGACCTCAACCGGCCTGCCGATGGTCATGCTCTTTATCCAGGCCAGCGCGAGACCGGGCTGGTGTCGACGATCGGCTTTGACGGCGAGCCGCTGTATCGGGATGGCGGCACTCCGGATGGCGCCGAAGTTCAACAGCGGATAAACGATTTCTGGCAGCCGTACCATCAGGCCATATCGAAGGAACTTGCTGATCTGTGCGCCGAACATGGCCGGGCAGTGTTGTGGGAAGGCCATTCCATCCGCAGCCGGGTGCCGATGCTGTTCGAGGGCCAGCTGCCGGATTTCAATCTCGGCACAGCATCGGGAACAAGTTGCGGTACGGCCCTGCAAGCGAGATTGCAGGAGTGTCTGGAGTCGCAATCGCACTTCAGTTTTGCAGTCAACGGCCGCTTCAAGGGCGGTTACATCACCCGTCATTATGGGAATCCTGCGGCGGGTGTGCAGGCGGTGCAACTGGAACTTTCGCAGCTGAATTACATGGATGAAGAGAGCTTCGAATACCACGAGGCAAAAGCGGTGGCTGTGCAGGACCTGATCAGTCAGCTGCTGCAGGTCAGCTTGCAATGATCGCAAGGTATTGCAGGTAAATTTGGCGCAAAAGCAAGTCAATGCCCGGGTAGCGGCCCGGGGTGTAGTCCCGTGTTTCGTTCAGGTCGCGTATCCCCTACGTCCTGTTATTGTTGGGTTGTCGCGCCACCCGAGTTGCCGGGTTCCGGCCGGGTTCGCGATACCTAATCGTCCGAGGCTCAACACTATGATGCGTAAACTTGCGATCGCTTCCCTGCTCGTGGCGGGCGTGGCTCTATCCGGTTCTGTGCTGGCTCAGGCTGCTGCCCCGCAGGCAGCGATGGCAACCCCGCAGGCCGCTCCCGCCGCCGCCCCGGCTGCTGCCGGTACTGCTGCTGCCCCGAAGGCAACGACGACCGCCAAGCACAAGACCAAGCACACCAAGAAGGCTCCCGCGAAGACGGCTCCTGCCGCTTCCAGCACCGCTGGCTGATAGTCGGCTGGGCTGTGGTGAATCAAAAACCCCGTCGGTGCAAACCGACGGGGTTTTTCGTTGTGGGATAGAACTGACCGTGCAGGAATCGTTCGATGGTCTGCGCTGACCTGCTTGCAATGATTACAGGTTGTTACGTGTCGATTTGCCGCAAAGGAAATTCGGCGCCCGCCTGCAGATTCGGGGTGGAGTGGCGTGCTCTATTCTGGCCTCATATTCCCTTCGTGCTGCTATTGTTGGCTCGTCGCGCCACCCGAGTTGCCGGGTTCCGGCCGGGTTCGCGATACCCAATCGTCGAGGCTCAACATCATGATGCGTAAACTTGCGATCGCTTCATTGCTTGTGGCGGGCGTAGTTCTTTCCGGTTCTGTGCTGGCCCAGGGTGCTGCTCCGCAGGCAGCGCCGGCGGGGACTGCGCAGATGGCTCCCGCCGCGGCACCCGCCGCCGCCAGCACTGCTGCTGCCCCCAAGGCGACTAAGACC
>JBAPPP010000207.1:0-10211 GCA_049280175.1 Rhodanobacter sp. | reverse complement strand
GCGGGGCAGTTAGCGAGTGGGCTCGCCGGACGTGTGCCGGCGAGCCGCAGGCTCAACTCTGAAGCCTCACCAGATATGCACGCGGTCGGCCGGTGCCACATACAACTTGTCGCCCGGCTTCACACCGAACGCCTCGTACCACGCATCGATGTTGTGCACCACGCCGTTGACGCGGAACGCACGTGGCGAGTGCGGGTCGCTGGTGACCTGGCGACGGATGGCGTCGTCGGTCAGCTTGCCGCGCCATGCCTGTGCCCAGCCCAGGAATACGCGCTGGTCGCCGGTCATGCCGTCGAGCACGGGAGCGGGCTTGCCGTGCAGGGAGGCGTGATAGGCGTCCAGCGCCAGGGTAAGGCCGCCGAGGTCGGCGATGTTCTCGCCCATGGTCAGGTCACCGTTGATGTGCACGCTGGGCAACGGCTCGAACGCGGAATACTGTGCGCCGAGTTTCTTCGCGCGCGCCTCGAATGCCGATGCATCGGCCGTTGTCCACCAGTCGCGCAATACGCCATTGGCGTCGATCTTGCGGCCCTCGTCGTCAAAGCCATGGGTGAGTTCGTGGCCGATCACGGCACCAATCGCGCCGTAGTTGATCGCCGGGTCGGCGTTCGGATCGAAGATCGGTGGCTGCAGGATGCCGGCCGGGAACACGATGTCGCGCAGGCTGCCGTTGTAGGCATCGTTGGTCTGCGGCGTCATCGACCAGTCGCTGCGATCCACCGGACCATTCAATCGATCCACGTAGAACATCCAGTCCGCGTCGGCCGCGCGCGTTACGTTACCGGTCAGGTCATCGCTGCGAACGATGAGGTGCGAGTAGTCGCGTGGATGATCCGGGTAGCCGACCTTGATCGTGTAGGTCTCCAGTTTGCGCAGCGCTTCCTGCTTGGTTTGCGGGCCCATCCAGTCCAGGTTCTGGATGCGTGCGTGGTAGGCGGCCTTGAGGTTGGTGACCAGCTGTTCGATCTTCGCCTTGGAGGACGGCGGGAAATACTTGTCGGTATATAGCTGGCCCACGCCCCAGCTCAGGTTGCCAAAGCAGTCCAGCCGCTCGCCAGCGCTGCAGTCGCCGCCCGACACGGCATGCACGCCGCGCTTCCAACGCACGGCTTGCGCTTGCTGGCCGGACAGCGTCTTGTTGTGCATCTCGAAATACGCGTTCTGAAAGGGCTGGGACAGGTAGTACGCGGCGTTGTCGGCAATGCGCGCGGCCTGCCATGCCTGGATCGTCGCCACCGGCGTATTTGCATACAGCGAGGCAAGTTTCGGGAAGGCGGTTTTCTCGCCAACCACGATGCGATCCAGGTTGCCCAGGTGCTGCGCTTTGAGGAACGCTGGCCACGCGAAACCGGGCGCGAATTGCTGCAGTTCGGCAACGCTCATCGGGTTGTAGGTCGCCACCGGATCGCGCTGCTCGACCTTGCTCCAGCTCGCCTGGGCGATCGCCGTCTCGAACGCGACCACGTCGTTCGCGGCCGCCTCGGGATGAGCCCAGCCGGCCAGCGTCAGCAGCGTGCTGACATAGGCCTGGTACGCGGCTTTCTGCTTTGCGAATTCGGGTTTGAGGTAATAGTCGCGATCGGGCAGGCCGAGGCCGGCCTGGACCACATAGACCGCGTAGCGTTTCGGATCCTTCAGATCGACATCGATGCCGACATCGAACAGCGAGCCCTCAAAATCGACGTTGGTGCGGCCCATCAGCGCCGCCAGCGCATCGCGGGTAGTCGCCTGACGCACGGCATCGAGTTGAGGTGCGATCGGCTTGGCACCCAGTGCCTCGACGCGCGTGTCATCCATGAACGAGTGATAGAACGCACCCACCTTGTCCTGCAGCGTGGCCGGTTGATCGGTTGCGTGCGCCGCCGCCGACTCCATGATCGAGTGCAGGCGCTGTTCGGTAAGGTCGGTGATCAGCAGACGCAGGCTGACGCCGGGCTTGTCGGACGGGATCGGGGTGCGGTCCAGCCACGTGCCATTGGCGTAGCGGAAGAAATTGTTGCCCGGCTTGGTGGTCATGTCGGCGCCAGCTGCGTCGTAGCCCCAACTGCCGTATTTCGGTGGGGTGCTTGTCGCATCGCCGGCATGAGCCGCGCCCGCGATCCACGCACTCAGGCAAACCGCCGCAAGAATCCTGCTGTTCATGACACCTCCCCACCGGACATTGATGTTCGCGCATGTTCGCATGTTTGCATGCGGTCGCCAGGGTCAAGTCAGCGCAGGTTTCGGCTTCGGTATGCAGGGGCAGGGCAGTGCGGGAACGGACCGATGTCTTGCACTGAGCACGGTTATTCTGTGACGCTGTTCACACTATTTCGAGGATGCGGCCCAATGAATGTCTTGCTGTTTGGTGCTACTGGCATGGTCGGTCAGGGCGCATTGCGCGAATGTCTGCTCGCCGACGACATCGCGCGGGTGCAGACCATCGGTCGCACCGCGACCGGCCAGCAGCATCCCAAGCTGCGCGAACTGGTACACCGGGACCTGTTCGACTACAGCGCCATCGAGGCTGACCTGACGAACTTCGATGCGTGCTTTTTCTGCATCGGCGTGACCTCATCCGGCATGGCCGAGGGCGAGTACACGCGCTTCACCCACGACCTCACGCTGGCCGCCGCGCAGACGCTGGCGCGGCTCAATCCGCAGATGACCTTTGTCTACGTCTCCGGTGCGGGCGCGGATAGCAGCGAGACCAGTAAGACGATGTGGGCACGGGTGCGCGGGCGCACCGAGAACGCTTTGCAGGGCTTGTCGTTCAAGGCGGTATACGTGTTTCGACCCGGCATCATCCAGCCGCTGCACGGCATCCGTTCCAAGACGGGTGCCTACCGCTGGTTCTACACGCTCGCATGGCCAGTGTTGCCGCTGTTGCGCCGCTTGCTGCCGAATACAGTGTTGAGTACGCAAATCGTCGGCCGGGCGATGCTCGCCGTTGCCCGCCGCGGTGCGCTGGGATCCGATCGAATCCGGGCTGTGCTGGAAGCGACGCAGATCAGCGCGATCGGCCGCGGTGCGGAGGTCCAGGCCAAATGAGCGGCATTAGCTTGAGCAGGATGCACAGCTGACTTGGCCATCTCCGTGCATTGCGCTCCTGACGCAGCGGGCCTATTGCCCGCCGTTATTGCCAGACGGATTGGGATTGGGCTTTGGCTTAGCTGGTTGTCCATTGGTCGGCGGCGCTGGACGGGTGCCCCCAGGCTTGTTCGCCGGACCTTTGACAGGCTGGGTAGACGGTGGTTTTGCCGGCCCATTGCCGGGCTTGGCTGGTGGCGGCGACGGTCGCTGACCGGGTGGCGGGCGGTTACCCGGCGGCCGCGGCTGCGGTTTTGGCTGCGGTTTTGGCCGATGATCGGTCGGCGGCTTTGGCCGCGGGGGAGGATTGACGGGTGGACGCGGCTTGGCCGGAGGCGGACGATGTCCCGATGGGGGGCGGGCCGGCCGCGGTGGCGGCCGGTGTGGGATCGGGCGGCTGTACCAGCTGTTGCGTTGGCTGTAAAACGGCCGGTTGCGGTAGTAGTTGCCCCAGTAGGTGGCAATGACGAAACTGACAATCGGGATGCCGATCCGGGCGCCGTAGGTGGGCAACACCACGGGCTGATTCTGATACTGGTATTGAATGTAGTAGCCGCTCACCCAGCCGCGATTGCCAGGGACGATCACGTCGCACCATTCCCAACCCGCCGTACAACCCTGAACGGACACCGCCGAACCAGCCGGGATCGTGAGGATCAGCGGGTATTGCGCATCGGGACCGGCGCGCATGCTGACGTTGCCGGTGACGTAGCCATCCGCCGCAAACGCGACCACGGGAGCAGCCAGCAGCAGTGCCATTGCGGCAGACCATACAAGGCGTTTCATCGATACGACCTCCGGCACGTTGGCGGGAAATAGCCGTCCATATGAAGCGTTTCAATCCAGACAGCAGCCCGAAGGCTGAACCAGTTTCCACATCGACGCAAGTGAGGCGGCCGCGGTGCGGCAGGCCATGCCAGCACCCCGAAGCGTTAAGTCCATCCACTTGCGCGATGCACGACAGCAGTACGCTCGATTTCGCATGGTCGGTTTCAGCCACCCATTACGCGCG
The DNA here is from genome assembly GCA_049280175.1 of Rhodanobacter sp. Taxonomy (GTDB): domain Bacteria; phylum Pseudomonadota; class Gammaproteobacteria; order Xanthomonadales; family Rhodanobacteraceae; genus Rhodanobacter. The sequence continues at coordinate 6,130 of JBAPPP010000207.1, read as the reverse complement.
GCAGTACGGGAGGCGGCGTCACCGATCATGTAAGCAGGGGGAACACCGTGGGCACTGGTCCCAGAGCACGAATTCAAAGGTTTCCGGTATCGCATTTTGATGCCCGATTACGACCGGCAGCAGGAACTTTGTGTCGGCCAACTGAAGCAGTAACCCATTGAAGCCACAACCCCCAGGAGAATTACATGAATACTCGTTTTGAACGTACCGGTCCCTTGGCCGAACTGACCAGCTATCCGCAGTGGGCCCAGGACATGATCGCGGATTGCGCGAGCACCAAGCAGCGCGTTCTGGATCACGACATCTGGTCCATGATGACCGAGCTGCAGCTCGACCAGGAGTCCGTTCGCAACTTCATGATGGGCCTGTGGCCCTTCATCGAACGGTTCCCCAGCTTCATGGCGCTGAACCTGCTCAAGACCCGCTACGGGCGCAGTCCCGGCGACGATATGGCGCGCCGCTGGCTGGTGCGCAATATCCGGGTCGAGCAGAATCATGCCGAATACTGGCTCAACTGGGCCGAAGGCGCCGGGGTTCCGCGTGCGGAACTGCTGCACGGCGTGGCCCCTCATGGCACCGACGGTTTGGTCAAGTGGTGTGAGGACATCAGTGCCCGCGGTACGCTGGCGGCAGGCATCGTGGCGACCAACTACGCCATCGAGGGAGTCACCGGCGAGTGGTCTCAGATGATTTACGAGAGTACAAAGTACCGGGAGAGCTTCGATCCGGCGATCCGGGCATCCAGTCTGCGCTGGTTGCATCTGCACGCCGCCTACGATGATGTTCATCCGTGGGAGGCATTGGATATAGTGTGTACGCTGATGGGTGAGACGCCGTCGGTCGACGACGTGGCACATCTTGGCGAATGCATCAAGCGGAGCTACATGAGCATGATCCTGCTGGGTGACCGCTGCATACGGACGTGCCGGAATCTTTGGGTGGCCAATGAAGCTGCGGCTTGACGGCATCTAGCGACAAACTGAAACAGCGGGAGACCGCTGCGTGATCAACCAGATAGGCATGCGATGCGTTTCGTGGGTAACAGTCTGCAACGACCTCTGTCACGACGCTTGATGCCGCTGGCTTATGCGTTGGCGGTTGCCATCGCATTGATCATGGCGCTGACATGGGGCGTGCTGCAGGTTCAGCTCACTCTCGCTGGCTTCCTCAACAGCGAGAGTGTCTGGTCCAAGGCCCAGAAGCAGGCTGTGATCGATCTCGATAACTATGCTCTCAATGGCGAGGCCGGGGACCTCGCCGATTTCCGGCGCAACTATGGCTTGCTCGAATCCGACCGCAGTGGTCGCGATGCGATTGCATCGGGTCATTTCAGCAAGCAGGAGATCACGAAGGTATTCACCAGGGGCAACATCATGCCGGCGGCACAGCCCGGCATGACGTTCATGTTGCAGTATTTTTCCGATGCCCCGCACATGAGGGAAGCGCTTGAGGCGTGGCGATCCACCGATGCATCGCTGGTCGAGCTTGGCGGGATCGCGGATGAATTGCAGCATGCCCACAGCATAGGCGGACCGTCGCCCGCGGAGATCGCCCGGCAACACGCGCGCATCAACGCGCTGAATGTCTACATGGAACCGCGCACCGCGTTGTTTTCGGTCGAGATGGTGCATGGTGCCGTGTGGCTCGGCCAATTGCTGTTCTGGGGTGTGCTGGGTGCCTTCGGCATCGCGGCGCTGCTCTGGGTACGCATGGCGCGCCGGATCCTGGAAAGCATCCGCGGCAGCGAAGAGCGCTACCGCCTGCTGTTCGACAGCGCCGCCGATGCGATCGTGATGGTCGACGAAGCCAGTGGGCGGATTCTCGACGTCAACCGCACGACGTCGGCATGGACCGGGCGCGACACCGATGAATTGATTGGCGACCGCTTCGTGCACTTGTTCAAGCAGTCCCTTTCGGGGCAGCAGAACGGCCGTGCAGCCAGCAACATCCTGCTTGGCGAAGCCGGCAGCACGCGGTCGGTAGAGACGCAAAGCAGTCTGGCCAACTGGGGTGATCGACCCGTGCGGCAGGCCATCATCCGCGACATCTCCGAGCGCGTGGCGATGGAGCAGGAGCGTCGAGTCGCCGCCGAGGCGCTGGCCAGCATTGCCGAAGGCGTGATCATCGCCGATGCCGATCGCCGGGTGATCTCGACCAATGCCGCACACACCGAGATCACCGGATTCACTGCCCAGGAACTGCTGGGCCAGCGCTTTGACAGTACCCGCACCCTGCCCAGTGGTGCGCCGCTGCCGAACTCCATCTGGGAAGTCATCACCGCGGGCCACAACTGGCATGGCGAAGTGCTCAGCACCCGCCGCAACGGTGATACCTATCCGGAACACCTGAGTATCAGCATCATCCGGGATGCGGACCATCAGGTGCTTTACTACGTCGCGGTATTCACCAACATCCAGACCGCCAAGCTCAATCAGCGCCGCCTGGAGCATCTGGCGCGGCATGATCCGCTGACCGGGCTGGTGAATCGGGCGGAGTTCGAGCGGCACTGTACCGACGCGATCGCGATTGCCGAGCGCGAGCGGCTGGCGGCGGTCGTGCTGTTCATCGACCTGGACGCATTCAAGATCGTCAACGACAGCTATAGCCATGCGATCGGCGATCGCCTGCTGGTGAAGGTAGCCGATCGTATCCGACGCCAGTTGTCCGACGACGATGTGGCGGGGCGCATCGGTGGCGACGAATTCACCGTGCTGCTGCCCCGGCTGAGTCTGCGGGAAGATGCCAGGGCGATCGTCAGCCGCATGCTCGCGACCCTGTCCGAGCCGCTGATCGTGGACGATTACGAAATCGTGCTCAGCGCCAGTATCGGCGTGGCCGGCTATCCGCTGGACGGCATCGATGCGGCGACGCTGATCGCCAATGCCGATGCCGCGATGTACACGGCGAAAACCGAGGAGCGCAACGCGTTCCGCTTCTACACGCCGATGATGCATGCCGATACCCGCCGGCGTCTGCAGTTGGCGACCGAGTTGCGTCAGGCGTTGGCGCGCAACGAATTCCATCTGGTCTACCAGCCCAGCATCGAACTGCGCACGGGGCGTATCGTGGCGGTGGAAGCGCTGCTGCGCTGGAAGCATCCGGAACGTGGCGAAGTCTTGCCCGCCGAGTTCATTCCGGTGGCGGAAAGCCTGGGCATGATCCGCCGCATCGACGAATGGGTGCTGCAGGCCGCCTGTGCGCAGATCCAGGCTTGGGACCGGGCCGGCGTGCCGCACATCCGCGTGGCGGTCAACATCTCGGCGCGCTGGTTCGGTCATCCGGCGTTCGTCGAAGGAGTGACCCACACCCTGCAATCCAGGCAGTTGTCGGCACGGCGTCTGCTACTGGAGATCACCGAAAGCGCGATGCTGCGCCTGGGCGACGACACCGAGCGCACCATGCAGACCCTGCATGCGCTGGGCATCGATGTGGCGATCGACGATTTCGGTACCGGCTATTCGTCGATGGCCTACTTGAAGTTGCCGGCCGTGGCGTACCTGAAGATCGACCGCTCCTTCGTCACCGGACTGCCGGGCGATCCGAACGACGTGGCGATTGCCGAGGCGATGCTGGCGATGTCGAAGAGCCTCGGCCTGAGCACGATTGCCGAAGGTATCGAAACCGAGGCGCAGCATGATTTCCTGCTGCGTGCCGGCTGTGTCGAAGGGCAGGGCTATTTGTATTCGTACCCGCTGAAGGCGGACGAGATCCAACACCTGCTGTGTCCGAATCTGCCACAGGCCACGACTACCCGGCTGAAGCTGGTGCCGCCAAAGCGCACTTGAGTGTGTGCTGCCTCGGCTGAGGCAGCTGTAGGGCATAGCGCAGCTCGAAAAACCTGGTTACCCCAGCGCGTCATTCCTGCGAGGGCAGGAACCCAGTGCTCTTGCTCACCAAGGATTTGAGGCCACTGGATCCCTGCCTTCGCAGGGATGACGAGCAAAGCGTGGGTGTTTTGGGCGCCCTAAAGCGGGGCGCAGTGGCGGTTGAGCCACTCCAGATCGGAGCCCTCCAGCAGCGGACTCAGCGCGGCGCGCACACCGGCGTGATAGTCGTCGAGCCAGGCGCGTTCTTCCGGGTTGAGCAGGCCAATCTCGAGGGCGCGGCGGTCGAACGGGCACAGCGTGAGTGTTTCGAAGGCGTAGAACTCGCCGAATTCGGTTTGTTCGGCTTCGATCACCACGGCCAGGTTCTCGTGACGGATGCCATGCCGGCCGGGCTTGTACAACCCTGGCTCGATCGAGCTGATCATGCCAGGCTCCAGCGGCACCAGCGCAGCGCCAGCGACCGGGGGGCGAATGCCGTGCGGACCTTCGTGCACATTGAGAAAATAGCCCACGCCGTGGCCGGTGCCGTGGCCATAATCCATGCCGCTCGCCCACAGCGGCGCGCGCGCCAGCGCATCCAGCTGCGGGCCGCTGGCGCCCTTGGGAAAGCGTGCGCGGCTCAGCGCGATCATGCCTTTCATCACCAGGGTGGCGTCGCGTCGCTGTTCACCGGTGGTGGGGCCGAGCGCCAGCACGCGGGTGATGTCGGTGGTGCCGCCGAGATACTGGCCGCCCGAATCGATCAGCAGCAGTCCCTTGTTCTGCAACGTGCTGTGCGCCTGCGGCGTGGCGCGGTAGTGCGGCAGCGCGCCGTTGGCCTGATAGCCGGCGATGGTGGCGAAGCTCTCGCCCCGGTAGCCGGGCTGGTTCGAGCGCTCCTGGTACAGCAGCTTGTCGACGTCCAGCTCAGTCAGGGTCATGCCGGCGGCCAGCCGCTGTTCCAGTCGACGAAACGCACACACCAGCGCGGCGCCATCGCAGCGCATCACTTCGCGGATATGGTCGAGTTCAGCGGCATTCTTGCGCGCCTTGAACGCCGTGCTGGGATTGGCCGCCTCGATGCGATGGACTACTGGCGGGATCGCTGCGCCAATCGCGTCGACCACCCGGCTGCCGTCCAGCAGCAGGGTGTCGGCAGCGCCGAGTTCGTTCAGCGCTGAAGTGATCGAGGCGTAATCGACGATCTCGATACCATCGGCCGCGAGTGCGGCGACCAGCGCATCGCCGAGCTTGGCGCGCTGGACGAACAACGTGGCGCGTCCCCGCGTTTCCACCAGCAGATGGGCGAGAAACACCGGATTGCATTCGACATCGCTGCCGCGCAGGTTGGTCAGCCACGCGATGTCGTCGAGGCTGGAAAGCAGATGATGCGTGGCGCCGAGCTTGCGCATGGCGTTGCGCAAGCGAGTGAGCTTGTCGGCACGCGGGACGCTGACATAGGCCGGGTCATGTTCGATCACCGGCGCCTGGGGCAGGGCGGGGCGATCCGCCCAGACCTCGCCCGGCAGATCCAGGTCGGTGCGCAGGGTGGCATTGCTCTCGGACAGCCGGCGTTCGATCTGCCGCTGGGTGGTCAACGCCATGCTGTCGCCGGCCACGGCCAGCACCTCGCCGTCGCGCAAATGCTGCTGCAGCCACTCCAGGTGTTCGGCGGCATGCGGCACCCGCAGCTTCATCAACTGGACACCGCTGCCAGCCAGCTGCTGTTCGGCCTGGGAGAAATAGCGCGAATCGGTCCACAGGCCGGCGTGCTCCTGAGTGACGATCAAAGTGCCCGCCGAGCCGTCGAAGCCGGACAGCCACGCCCGGGCCTGCCAGTGCTCGGGCAGATATTCGGACAGGTGGGGATCGGCGGTGGGAACCATCACGGCCGTGACGCGATGTTGCTGCATGGCCGCGCGCAGGGCGGCGAGACGGGCGGGGATAGGATTGCTCATTGGGGCATGCTAGCAGGCGATCAATGGCCGTTTCACCCCAGTTCCGGGGTTTCTGGGCTGAATCAAAACGACGAATTGTCCAATGCCATCTCGCAGTGGAGCGCTTCTGCAGCTAAAATGCCTAATTTCCAGCACGGCTGCTTTCCATGACCCCCCTGATTTTCGTCACCGGCGGTGTGGTGTCCTCGCTTGGCAAGGGCATTGCTGCGGCGTCGCTCGCTTCCATTCTTGAAGCGCGCGGGCTATCGGTCACCATGATGAAGCTCGATCCCTATATCAATGTGGATCCGGGCACGATGAGTCCCTTCCAGCACGGCGAGGTCTACGTCACCGACGATGGTGCGGAGACGGACCTCGACCTCGGTC
>JBAPPP010000206.1:0-3368 GCA_049280175.1 Rhodanobacter sp. | reverse complement strand
GATCAAGAGCGCCCCACCCCAACCCTCCCCTGCTTGCAGGGGAGGGAGCACAGCCAGGTCAGAACCAGCGTCGATCTTCGCCCGGGCCCTCAATATTGCCGATGCAGCGACCGCACAGCTCCGGATGTTCCGCATGGCTGCCCACGTCGTCGCGGCGATGCCAGCAGCGCACGCATTTGAGGGCGCTGCTGACGCTGGCGGACACCCACACTTCGGTGCCGTCCAGTTCCACTTTCGCGGCGTCGTCCGGGCGATCTGTCAGTGGCGCGAAGTGCAGATCCGAGACGATGAAGAAGAAACGCAGTTCATTGGCCGCCTCGGCAAAACGCGCCTGCGTGGCATCGTCCGCGTGGATAACCAGCTTCGCCTCCAGCGCCGCACCGATCTGCTCGGCCTTGCGCATGCCTTCCAGCACGCGCGAGGCAGTGTCGCGAATGGCCAGCAGCTCGGCCCAGTAACGACGCTGTGCAGGCGACGCCTGCGCGGCGGTCAAGCCGTCGTACCAGGTTTCGAACAGCACGCTGTCGCCGCGTTCGCCCGGCAACTGCTGCCAGATTTCCTCGGCGGTGAAGCTGAGCACCGGTGCCAGCCAGCGCACCAACGCTTCGGCGATGCGGTACATCGCGCTCTGCGCGCTGCGCCGTCCGCGGCTGTCGGTCGGCATGGTGTAGAGCCGATCCTTGGTGATATCCAGATACAGCGCACCGAGCTCGTTGGTGCAGAAGTTCTGCACACGCGCCACGATCTCCGGAAAATCGTAGCGCTCATACGCGGCCAGCACGGCTTGCTGCACGTCATACGCCTGCTGGATCGCCCACTGATCCAGCAACAGGCTGTCCGCCACCGGCAGCAGGTGCCTGGTCGGATCGAAGCCGTCCAGATTGCCGAGCAGGAAGCGCGCGGTATTGCGGATGCGCCGGTAACTGTCCGAAACGCGCTTGAGGATCTCGTCGGAGACGGTCATCTCGTTGCGGTAGTCGGCCGAGGCCACCCATAGCCGCAATACGTCCGCGCCCAGGCTGTCCATTACCTTCTGCGGTGCGACCACGTTGCCTAGCGACTTGGACATCTTGCGGCCATTCGCATCCACCGCGAAACCATGCGTGAGCACGTCGTCGTAGGGTGCGCGACCATGGATCGCCGACGAGGTCAGCAGAGACGACTGGAACCAGCCGCGATGCTGGTCGGAACCTTCCAGATACATCACCTTGTACTGTCCGGCCGTGCCCTGCTGCAGCTCCGGTCGCTGGCCGATCACCGCGTAGTGCGTCACGCCCGAGTCGAACCAGACGTCCAGTACGTCGGTGACTTTCTCATAGTCCTTCGCCTGATCGCCGAGCAGTTCGGCTGCATCCAGCGCGAACCACGCATCGACGCCACCCTGCTCCACTTTCTTCGCGATCTGCTCCAGCAGCGCAACGGAATCCGGGTGCGGCTCCTGCGTTGCTTTATGTATGAACAACGCAATCGGCACGCCCCAGGTGCGCTGACGCGAGATGCACCAATCCGGTCGTCCGGCGACCATGCCGGCAATACGCTCCTCGCCCCAGCCCGGCACCCAACGCACGTCCTTGATCGCGTTCAGCGCGGTTTCGCGCAGCTTCGCCTGCTCCATGCTGATGAACCACTGCGGCGTGGTGCGGTAGATCACCGGCGTCTTGTGGCGCCAGCAATGCGGGTAACTGTGCTCGATCTTCGCGAACGCGAGCAGCACGCCGCGTTGGCGCAGCAGATCCACGATGGCGTCGTTGGCCTTCCATACATGCAGGCCGGCCAGTTCAACACCGTCGGCTGCCGGCGTGTCGGCACGGAAGGTGCCACGCGACTCGATGTAGTTGAGTATGTCGATGCCGTGCTGACGCGCCACCACGAAATCCTCGACACCGTGGTCGGGCGAGGTATGCACTGCACCGGTACCCTCTTCGGCCGAAACGTGCTCACCGAGAATTACCGGCACTACACGCGGATAGAACGGATGCTGCAACAACGTGCCGTCCAACGCCTGGCCCGCTGCATGGCCAAGCACCGTTGTCTGCTCGAGGCCATAGCGTTGCGCGACCTTATCGACTAACGCGCTGGCGACCACCAGCAAAACACGCCGACCATCGCGCGAGGGACCTTCGATCAACGCGTATTCGAGATCGGCGCCAAGCGACACCGCCTGGCTCTCCGGCAACGTCCATGGCGTGGTCGTCCAGATCGGCACGGCGACGATCGCATCGCCCGCGTCCGCACCGAACTTCGCGGCCAGCGCCGCGGCATCGATGGCGTCATACGCGACGTCGACGGCAGGCGAGACCTTGTCGGCGTATTCGATCTCCGCCTCCGCCAAAGCTGACCCGCAATCGAAGCACCAGAACACCGGCTTCGCACCACGCACCACGTGACCATTCGCGACGATGCGCGCCAGCGCGCGCAGCATGTCGGCCTCGTAGCTGAAATCCATCGTGCGGTACGGCCGCTGCCAGTCACCGAGCACGCCAAGCCGCTTGAAGTCGGTGCGCTGCGCGTCGACCTGCTCGGTCGCGTACTCGCGGCATTTCTGTCGGAACTCAGCAGCGTCGAGCTTGACGCCCGGCTTGCCAAATTTCTTCTCCACCGCGATCTCGATCGGCAGACCGTGACAATCCCAGCCCGGCACATAGGGCGCGCGATGGCCAGACAGCAGCTTCGACTTGACCGTGATGTCCTTGAGGATCTTGTTGACCGCATGGCCAATATGGATCGGGCCGTTCGCATACGGCGGGCCGTCGTGCAACACGAACACCTTGTCGCGACCGGCCGTCAGCAGCTGAATCTGCGCATAGCGATCGATCCGCTCCCACTCAGCCAGCCAGCCTGGTTCGCGCTTGGGCAGGTCGCCGCGCATCGGAAAATCCGTCTGCGGCAGGTTGATCGTGCTCTTGTAGTCGTGGGTCATTGCCTGGATGCCATTGCTAAACTGTTGTCGCCCGCCATCAGCGGGCAAAGACTTGGAAGTTAGTGGATTTTTGCCCGCACCGGAATGCCCGAGATCGACTTACGCCTCGACCAGGCGCGAATTCATTCCCAGCAGTTCGCGCGCCATGCGGGCATCGAGATTCATCTGCGCCTTGAGTGCTTCCAGCCCGTCGAACTTTTGCTCGTCACGCAACTTGGCCACGAACTGCACCGCCATGCGCTGGCCGTACAGATCGCCTTCAAAATCGAACAAATGCACTTCCAGCAGCGGCTCGCTGACCTGGTTCACGGTCGGTCGTATGCCCAGGCTGGCCACACCGGGCCAGCTGCACTCACCCTCGCCCAGCCCCACGCGCACGGCAAAGATGCCTTGCACCGGACTGACCCGCTGCTGCAAATGGATGTTGGCTGTAGGAAAACCCAGCGTG
>JBAPPP010000205.1:0-4657 GCA_049280175.1 Rhodanobacter sp. | reverse complement strand
GCTCACCCCAACCTACGGTGCTGGCCTGACCTTGGGAGCAAGAGCGACCCCACCCCAGCCCTCCCCTGCGAGCAGGGGAGGGAGCACATCTGCACAATCTGCGGCGTGAGGCCGCTCCTGGCTCCTCCCCCTGCTCGCCCCGAAGAAGGGACTCCCTTCGGTCGCAGGGGAGGTTGGGAGGGGGTGAGGCTCTTGATCTTCTTCACGAAAAGCGACCCCAGCCCTGCGAACAATGGAGCACTGGCCGCCGAAGCGGGAGGCTTTCTTCAAGGCGAAAAAAAGGCCGCCGAAGCGGGAGGCTTTCTTCAAGACGAAAAAAAGCCCGCCGAAGCGGGCTTTTCAGATTCGCTAAAGTCCGAAAGGACTTAGGCGATCTGGACTTCCTCAGCCTGCAGGCCCTTCTGGCCCTTGGTGACGACGAACGTGACGCGCTGGCCTTCCTGCAGGGACTTGAAGCCCGTGCCCTGGATCGCGCGGAAATGCACGAACAGGTCGTCACCGCTTTCCGGGGTGATGAAGCCAAAACCTTTGGCGTCGTTGAACCACTTGACTGTACCGCTCTGACGATCCGACATGTAACATACCTTTGAAGCTATTGATGGTTTGCGGCTCGGAGCGTGTTGCACTTTACCGCAATAGGAGCAAGAACTCCTGAGTTTCCTCGGGTTCTTGCTTTCCCAGCATACACCGGAATGCAACGTTTCGGTGGATTTGATGCACAAATACCTGTCCGACGGTCCACTTGCGGTAGGTTAATGGTCGCCATTGGCCACACCAAATCGCGCTGCAACAACGTTTAGATCGATTCGATCTTGGAAGCCATGGCGGCGGCGAAAATCGTGGAATCTGTCCCGATTCACTGCCGATGACCCGTTAGAGGCCCTCTTCGGGCCGCCCGGGCCGGTACATCCCTATACAATGCCGCGATGAAAATAGCCTCCTGGAACGTCAACTCGCTGAAGGTGCGCCTGCCGCACCTGACCCAGTGGCTGGCCGACGCGAAGCCGGACATCGTGGCGTTGCAGGAGACCAAGCTGGAAGACGCCAAGTTTCCCGTCGACGAACTGGCGGCGGCGGGCTATCGCGCGGTGTATTCGGGCCAGAAGACCTACAACGGCGTGGCGATCCTGGCCCGCGACGAGCCACGCGACATCGTCACCGACATTCCCGGGCTGGACGATCCGCAGCGGCGGATTCTGGCCGCCACCATCGGCGACCCCGCCGGGGATCCGGCGCAGGCCCTGCGCGTGGTGAATCTCTATGTGGTCAACGGCAAGGCGGTGGGTGACGAGAAATACGCCTACAAGCTGGACTGGCTGGCCAAGGTGCGCGACTTTCTGGCGCGCGAGCTAGAGCGTTACCCCAGGTTGGTCGTGCTGGGCGATTTCAATATCTGTCCGGACGATCGCGACGTTTACGATCCGGTCGCCTGGGGTGAGGACATCCTGTGTTCGCCGCCGGAACGTGCCGGACTCAAGGCGATCACCGAGCTGGGCCTGCACGACAGCTTCCGGCTGTTTGAAACCGGCGGCGAACATTACAGCTGGTGGGACTATCGGCAGGCTGCATTCCGTCGCAACATGGGCCTGCGCATCGACCTGATCCTGATCGGTGAGGCACTGAAATCCGCGGCCACGGCTGCGGCGATCGATCGTGAACCGCGTCGCTGGGAGCGTCCTTCCGACCACACGCCGGTGACGCTGGAACTGGATATCTGAATGACTGCAAAAACCGAATGGCCCAGCTCGCTGGACGACAACGAACTGGATGAGCTGGATCGCTACCTGCGTTCGCACACCGGCGAAGGCGATCTGTTGCTCGACGGCGTGCATGGCTTGTTGAGCGCGCTCGCCGTCGGCCCGCTACTGGTGTTGCCGGATGAATGGTTGCCCGAAGTGCTGCACGAGCCGTTCGCCGACGAGGCCGAAGGCAACCGCGTGCTGGAGTTGCTGGCCAAGCTCAACGACTCGATCAGCGCCGAACTCGACGTCGACGCGTATGAGCCGATTCTCGGCGAAGTCGAACTGGAAACCGGCTCGATGCTGTCGGCCGCTGGCTGGTGCGAGGGCTTCAGCCGCGGTATCGACCTGCGTGCCAGCCTGTGGGAAAACCGCTTGTCCGAAGACCCGCAACTGATGGAACTGCTCGGTCCGGTGATGGCGCTCGCGGTGGACGAAGGCATCCTCAGCGCCGATACCGAGTTCGAAAAACTCAGCGACGACGAATACGACGAATGCCTGTCGCAGGTACCGGCCGTGCTCGGTGCGGTCAATCAGTACTGGCAGGCCAAACCGGCCACCGAAGCGGAAGTGGAAGCGATGGTGCTGCAGTTGCCCGGCGATGATCACGACGACACCACACCGCCGCGCCAGCGCAGCGGTCACTGGGTGCACTGACATCCAACTCGCTGCGCCGCATCGGCGCAGCGTTGCCGGGATGAAACGATCCGTTCCGGTACAGGTGCTTGGATAACGACGGCAACGGGGCCATCTTGGCGGTCAGTATTCCCTGGACTGGAGCCACGCCATGAGCGATCGCCATATCACCCGCCGCATCCGCGGCATCGACACCGCCGACGGTGCCGGCGTCAAACTCAAGCGCATCATCGGCCAGCCCGGGCTGGACATGCTCGACCCGTTCCTGCTGCTGGATGAATTCCGCTCGGACGACGCGGGCGATTACATCGCCGGCTTCCCTGAGCATCCGCATCGCGGCTTCGAGACGGTCACCTACATGCTGGCCGGGCGCATGCAACATCACGACAACCACGGCAACAGTGGCGATCTCACGCCAGGCAGCGTGCAGTGGATGACGGCCGGCCGCGGCATCCTGCATTCGGAAATGCCGCAACAGGAAAACGGCCTGATGTGGGGTTTCCAGCTGTGGGTGAATCTGCCCGCGAAGGACAAGATGATCGCGCCGCGCTATCAGGACATCAGTCCCGAGCGCATCCCGCTGGTGCATCCGGCCGAAGGCGTCGAGGTGCGCGTGATCGCCGGTGAACTGGGCGGTGCGAGTGGCCCGGTCGAAGGCATTGTCACCGCGCCAATCTATCTCGATATCAGCCTGCAACCAGGCGCCACGCTGGCGCTGGATCTGCCGGTCGGGCACCATGGTTTTGCCTATGTGTTCGAGGGCGAATCGGCAGTGGTCGGCGGTGAGCCGCTGCAGCGCAGTGAGCTTGGTGTGCTGTCCGAAGGCGAGCGGTTGCAGCTTGCCGGTGGTGACAAACCGTCGCGTCTGCTGGTCGTCGCCGGCAAACCGTTGAAGGAAAGCGTGACTCGCTATGGCCCGTTCGTGATGAATACGCCGGAGCAGATCCACGAGGCGATTGCCGACTTCCGCGCCGGTAAGTTCTAAGCGCGAAGCTCTTCTCCGCGAAGAGAACGGCTGCCACGGGTGTTGGCCATTTTCGACCGACAGCCATGGTTTGCGACCAGCCCCGGATCAGCGAAAGCAGCTGATCCGGGGCTGGCCCGGTTGAATCCGCAGCCAAGAGCCGACGTTTCGACCGCGCTGGCCAGTCTTCCGCCTCCCCCTTCGCTCCGAGCGCAAGAAGATGGCGAACGGGGATACCCCCTGAGAAAGCCCGGGGATATGTCGCCTGGCGCGAAAGGCAGCAGCGTCCGGCGCGGCGCTGAATCATCTATTTTCAATTCATATCTCTAAAATATCCAAGCATATCTGTACGAAATGATAGGCCGCTCCTAGACTGCGCCCATCGCTGCAGTCCCGGGCATCCGGGCGAGCAGCCAATGCCGCTCAATCCCCCGTTGATCAGGAGCAGCCACCTGGGCGCGAAGCCCGTACAGATCACGCCCGTGTGCCTGGGTACGCATTCAGTCGTCACGCGTACCGGACGACTCGTCCCACGGTATCGATCCTGGCAAATCCAATGCTTACCTTGCTTACGTTATTCGCGTGGTTCCAGCGAATCAGTCGGTCCACCCGCTGCCTCCCTAATGTCTGCATGCGTTCTGCGCAGGCAGCCATGTGCCGTTTCATCCCTTTGGAGTGCGTTTAAATGTTGAGGATTGTGCGGCTGGCGTTAGACCGGCCCTATACCTTCGTCGTCCTCGCGATGTTGATCATGATCATCGGCCCGCTCGCGGCGCTGCGTACACCGACCGACATCTTTCCGGACATCCGCATCCCGGTGATCGCCGTGGTGTGGCAGTACACCGGCTTGCCCCCCGACCAGATGGCCGGGCGCATTGCCTCACCGTTCGAGCGCGTGCTGACCACCACCGTCAATGACGTCGAGCACATCGAGGCGAAGTCGATTGGTGGCTTCGGCATCATCAAGATCTTCTTCCAGCCCACGGTCAACATCGCCACCGCCAACGCGCAGGTCACCGCGGTGTCGCAGACGTTGCTCAAGCAGCTGCCTCCGGGTATCACGCCGCCGTTGATTCTGAACTACAACGCCTCGACCGTGCCGATCCTGCAGCTTGCACTCTCGGGCAAGGGCTTGAGCGAGCAGAACCTGGGCGATCTGGGTCTCAACATCCTGCGGCCGCAGCTGGTGTCGGTGGCCGGCGCCGCGATTCCCTACCCCTATGGTGGCAAGAGCCGTCAGGTACAGATCGACGTGGACCCGGCCGCCCTGCAGGCGCGCGGCCTGTCCGCGCAGGACGTCGCCCACGCGGTGGCGGCG
>JBAPPP010000204.1:0-3566 GCA_049280175.1 Rhodanobacter sp. | reverse complement strand
ACATCGCCAATTACTTCTCCGCCGAACCCGATCACGCCATGGCCGTCGAGGGCGTTCGCGATCACCTGACCAAGTTCTGGGATCCGGTGATGCGCCGCCAGCTCAAGGCCCACGTGACGGCAGGTGGCGACGGCCTGACACCGCTGGCCCGGGAAGCTGTCGAACGCGTCGTGGTCGCCCCATCACGCTGATTCGGGCGTACAAGCACCGACAGTGCGCAGTGGAAATCGAGCAGTTCCAACCCATGGGATGCAACGTCCTCGGAGACGCAGGTGCATTGGACTCAGGATTTCTTGGGATCCTTCGCCTTGGAGCCCGGGCCACCCTCCTTCTTGAAGCCACCCGCCCTCTGCTTTTCATAGTCGCGTGAGGGCGGCAGCTCCTGCTCATGCTGTGAGTTCTTGCCTCCGGGCTTCACCAGATGCCCACTCTCATCTTTTTTCACGTGGAATCTCTCCGAAGGAGCGTGTCGCAGGGCGATCAGTCGACAACAAAGTGTTCGCCGTATTTTGTGCTGTGGGCTAACAGGTACGAATCAAAGAAATCCTGGTCGGTTTTCGTCGTGTCCTTGAACTGTTCAACCAGGTCTGGATCCATTTGGCGGCGGATTTCATCGAAGTCGAACGATTGCCCGTTGTAAGTGATCTTGCTCATGCTGTTCTCCATCTCTCATCGGCGTGAATCGCACAATCCGCACTTTCCCGGTACCGGTTGTCCATAGCACCCATCGCGCTTGCGCTGCTGATGTAGCCTGCGGGTAAGTTCGTTAAATCCGCGCGTGCTTTCTGTCTAGGCCCACTGCACTCTCAGGCGTGGCTATCGACCTGGCTTTCCGGGTTCCCGTCAGATGAGGCAAAATCCGACGTAACGGCGATTTCAAGTACAAGTTCATACGCCTATCTCCCGACGTCGCAACGCGAAACCGTAGGAGGCGCAAAGTGAGAATGACTTTTGTAGTACTGACCGTCGCCGCACTTTGGGTACCCGTGATTTCACAAGCGCAGTGGAAGACGCCGTGGGACTACGAAGGGCAAACCGGGGCCGAACACTGGGCTTCCCTGGATCCGGATTACGCTGTCTGCGGTAGCGGGAAAGAACAATCGCCGATCGATATTCGAGATTCACAAAAAGCTGAACTTCCTGCGCTGCAATTCATCGACAAAAGCAGCCCGCTCAAATACTTGATCAACAATGGCCACACGATCCGGGTGGACTATCACGCTCCAGGAAGCGGCGACTGGCTGATCGTGAGCGACCGGCACTATCAGCTGACGCAATTCCACTTTCACCGTCCCAGCGAAGAGTACGTTCACGGCAAGCCTTACGAGATGGCGCTCCACCTGATGTACCAAGCTAGCGACGGCGAGGTGGCCGGCGTCACGGTGTTCCTGACACCAGGGAGCGCAAACGCCACCATTCAGCAGCTTTGGGACCATATGCCAGTCACCGTCGGCAAGGAACAGGAAGTTCCGGGCGTCGAGATCAATCCTGCGGGCCTGCTGCCCCGTGACACCGCCTATTACACGTACATGGGTTCGGTGACCGCCCCGCCCTGCACGGAGGGCGTCACGTGGTACTTACTGAAGACTCCCGTGCAGATTTCAGCCGAGCAGATCAAAGCGTTCGCCAGGCTTTATCCGCACGATGTGCGTCCCCTTCAGCCGCTCAATGGGCGCATCGTGAAGGAGAGCAAGTAGCACGAAGAGGCCTGCCGATTCCGAGGTGGCTGGCTACGTTACATAAGCCATCGCGGCGGATTGCGTCGTCGGCCGAATCGCATCCCGGCGCACACAACCTGACTCCAGAGTGGCCTTGGCAACGTATGCCACCTCGAGCAGGGCGCCAGTGTCCCTTGCTGGCCAGCGGGGGACCCACCCGGGTCCCCCGCTCCATCCGCGTAAGCTTGGCAAAGCTTTTGCTTTAGTCCCCTGGACAAATAAGAGAAACGCAGGGGATCGACCGTGGTTAAGCACCTTGGCATCGCGCTGGGCCTATGCCTTATGGCGCTTGGCGGCACGGCAGCCGCCCAGAACGCCGCACCGCAGCCGCCGCAAGGTAGCGCGCAGAGCGTCACAAATGGCTCAACTGAGCTCGTGGAGACGGGTAGCTACGTCAACAAGGAGGGCTACGTGGTCCATCGCCCGGCACACACCGTTTCGGGCAACGTTCCGTCGGGTGCATCGGCGCAATGCCGCGACGGTAGCTACAGCTTCAGCATGAGTCATCGCGGCACCTGCTCACACCATGGCGGCGTCTCGAGGTGGCTATGAAGCGACACAGATTGATTTTTGACAGAAACCGTCGGGGAAACAACATGGCTTTGATCACGTGCCTGAACTGTGGGAACAACGTCAGTATTCACGCCGCATCTTGTCCTGACTGTGGCTCCGTGCTGAGGGCTCAAAGCTACCTCGCATGGCCCTCATTCCACATCGCCACCGGGGCCTTCGCGATTGCGGTCGCGGCACCGTTCCTGTCATCCACTGGCGCCGCCTGGCTCAAGGTGCTCAGCATGGTCCTGCTGGCGTTAGTCACGATCTGCATGGCCTGGATCATCCCCGCCGTCGTCGAGGGCAAGCGCCGCCAGCAGCGATCGGCCAAGTCGTCGAGGAGTCAGGAGTGCGTGCCTACCAGGCATTGAAAGCGGGTGTCGGCATGCACTTCCGTCGACCAGGAAAGCTGCCCTGTACCGCTTTGGCGCCTACCAATACTGCGCCGCCGTCAACGCCCTATTCCGCGACAGAAGTCCCTCTTGGTAGCGGGTGCTTGGCGAGACGTCTGATACCTACACGACTCCCTTTGCCCGGTAGTCGAACATGCGCCATTGCCCGTCGCCACCCTCGATGGTGATCAGGGTATCGTCGCCCTGCTGTTGCGCGCGCACGGCAGAGTGGACTGCAAACCTAAGGGCATCCTTGCGACTCTTGAATTCTGAATGACCTTCATTGCTTACTTCCACAGACCATTCACCGTGGCGCAGTGGCGCATACGGGATATCGAAGATAATCATAAGGACCTATAGACGGCTGGATCATCTGAAGCTTGGTCCCACTGCCGTGACCGCACCGTAAAACTCGAGGACGGATCGCAGCCAACTTCGATGGCAGCATGGATCGCCAAATCTCAGCATGCTGCTTACACAGAGGCTAGAGCACCTCCACGTCACTTCAAAAAGCTGCCCGGATGGCGATCGGTCAGACATGGCAGTAACGCGCCTTGGCGAACTGAAAAACACCATATGCCATCAATCCCAATGCCACGACGCCAAGAAGCCAAGATCCATCGGCTTGCTCTCTCAATGCATCCAATGCAGCAACGAGACCTTGTGCCCTCTCCGCATGAAAGCGCCATGCGGTGAAGTCCAACAGAACGCCGATTAATCCGAAGACGATGCCACGCGTCAGCACCCCGAACATGCTGATGGCGACAAGCAGACGATGTCGTTCTTCGCCGCTCAGGCCGATGCGCTTGCTGATACTCACCGTGAAGGCGCGGTAGATCTGGAAAAAACCAAATACGGTGATGCCGATACCGATGATTGCCACCGCCCAGCGTCCGAGCGGCTG
>JBAPPP010000203.1:0-2070 GCA_049280175.1 Rhodanobacter sp. | reverse complement strand
AGCACGGCCAACGGCGGCGAGTTCATCGCGTTCGAGACGGCCACGCTCACCGGTACCGAGGCGTACACGCTCAGCTATCTGCGGCGCGGCGGCTACGGATCCTCATCGCAGGCACACATCACCGGCGACGTGTTCGTACGCATCGATGACGGCGTGTTCCGCGTGCCCTACGACCGCGGCATGATCGGCCAGACGGTCTACTTCAAGTTCGTCAGTTTCAACAGCTTCGGTGGTGGCGAGCAGACGCTTTCCGGAGCGACCGCGTATCCGCATGTGATCGGCGCTTCGGATGTCGTTGCGCCTCCGGTCCTATTCGACCAGCTGGCCGGGCAGTTTGCGTCACCTTCGTCTGGATCGAACTTCGTCCCGAACCCGTCGTTCGAGTTGAACAACATCGGCGCGACAACCGGCATCGGCGTCGTCGGCACGCCGGTCTGCGACAGTTGGTACGTATATCAGAACGACAGCGGCGTATTCACCGTGGGGCGCGACACTTCAGTGCCGGATGTCGGATCCAATGATCTGACGATCGGGCTGACAGCCGTTCACTCCCTGGCTGCCAGTGGGAGCGTGGCGTGCCGCGTCATTTCGGCCCCGATATACGTGTCTGCGGGGCAGGTGCTGAGTTTTAACGGCGATTGGCGAACTGATTCCAGCGGCGGCAACGGAAGCACGGTGCAATGGGTCCAAGCCCTTGGCATGTTGTTTTACAACGCTGCAGGAGTCCTTCTCCCCACAAGCGCCACCGCGCTAGTTGCGAGCGGACCCAACGCGGCGTCTGCTGCCTATGCAAATATGGCGGTGAATCAATTCACTGTTCCATCTGGTGCAAGCTACGCTCAGGCCTACGTGCTCCTCCAGGCGAATAACACCAGCGCCACGGTTTCCACAACGCTGAATTCATGGCTTGCGCGCTTCGACAACATGAACGGCCTGTTTGTCACCTCCGCCGGACAGGTGAATTACTCCTCAGGCGCGACAGTCGATTCGCTGCAGCCCGCCACGGCGAGCGCCGACAATACGTCAGTTGCAACGCAGGTTCCCATCCTCAACCCCAACTTCGATTTTCTTCCTGCGGGAACCGGCTGGGCGGCTGACGCCGGCACTGCTTGGGTAACCGACATGACGGGCATCACGCCCGGCGGCGGCACAGGTTGCGCGAAACACGTAGGCTCATCCAGTACGCCAACTGGATCCTATCGCAACACCGCGCACGCGCCTTGCCAGGCTGGGCAGGTAGTGAAGTATCAGGCGCTGATTAAGGCCATCGGCGCAAACGGCTATTGCACGCCGACGATCAGCTTT
The DNA here is from genome assembly GCA_049280175.1 of Rhodanobacter sp. GTDB lineage: Bacteria > Pseudomonadota > Gammaproteobacteria > Xanthomonadales > Rhodanobacteraceae > Rhodanobacter. The sequence goes on along the minus strand of JBAPPP010000203.1, from coordinate 765 downwards.
CAGAACGCCTCGAATGTCGAGATCACATCGGCAGCGGGCACGCTCGTCACCGGCACAGCAACGGTCCCGGCGGTAGTCACCGCCACCGCGCCCGCCGGTACGGTTTACATCGTGTTTCAGCTCACCGTGAACGGACACACCGCAGGCACTTATCTGTGCGACAACCTCGCGACGAACATGCAGCCGTCGAGCCTGAACGAGGTTCCGGACTCAGCGACACGATTCGCGGCAGTCCAAGCGAACGCCGACAACACGGCGAGCAACACAAGCGCTTTGACCGCGTCGCTCAGCAACCAAACGCAAGATAATCTAAAGGATGGCTCCACCTACCTCCGCACAATGCAGCAATCCCATGCGGGCGGTGCGCTGACGATTGACGATGCCACTTTTCAGCTTCCAAGTGTCACGGGTTGGGCAGCGAATACAAATTGCTCTATTTTCGGTCAATCATCCTCGCCGACCCCCTCAATTGGCGGACAGTTCCTTGTTGTAGCTACTCTAGCCGCGGGCGCCGGATACGCTTACGCGCAGCGCATATATTCGTGCAATCCGGGCGACTCGATATCGGTCGGCGGAATTTTGGCCGCAGTAAGCGGAGTTTCTAGCAATATCCGGTGTGACTTTTACAACGCAGCGGGCGGCTTCGTTTCGTCAATCATCGCCGGTACGTCGGCGAGCACATGGACAGGTGTTTCGGCTTCAGGGGTGGTTCCTCCGAGTGCAGCGAAAATGTATATCGGCCTCCGCTGTGAGGGCGCTGGCTCG
>JBAPPP010000202.1:0-5639 GCA_049280175.1 Rhodanobacter sp. | reverse complement strand
AGGCGCCAGTGCGGCGACCGGCGGCCAGAGCAGCGACGCTGTGCTGGTGAAGGCGGCGGCGCCGAACTATCCGCGACCTGCGTTGCAGGCGCAGCAGACCGGTTGGGTGGTGGTGGCGTTCACGATCGACGTCGACGGACGGCCTCGGGATGTGAAAGTCGTGGATTCACAGCCGCGGATTGTCTTCGACCATGCGGCGGTGGATGCGGTGAATCGTTATCGCTTCACGCCGGCGATGAAGGATGGCGTGGCGGTCTCCAGCACGCGTCAGCAGAAGATCGAGTTCAATCTCTGACCGAACGCTCATGGCGACACTTAAGAAACGGCGCATGCTTGCATGCGCCGTTTCTTTTTGAGCGTCCGAGGTCATTGCGAATGGGGCCTTCCGTGGCACGCGTTCCAATGGTTGCGCTGAATGGATCGGGCGTTTGTTGGGTTACGGACCATGTGCCGAACCGCGACTTCGTTTCCTGGCCTTCTTCGGCGTCGTGATGGCAGGTGCTGCACCTTCGATGCCGGCCCAGTCCACATGCTGCAAGCCGAGCAGGTCGTCGAACACCATCGGCATCAGCCCGCTGGGAGTCGCGCCGGTTGAGTTCCACAGGGTAACCACGCCAGCGTGGTACTTCGGGAAGAAACCGATCATCGTGCGATATCCGGCCACGGCGCCCGCGTGATAGATCAGGGTTTCACCGCCGTATTCGTATACGCGCCAGCCCAGGGCATAGTGCGCAGCCGTCAGCCGTGCACTGCGCCATGGTGTGGCATGCAGTTCGGTTGGAGTCGTGATTCCGGGAGCGTGCAGGACGTCCAGCAGCGACGTTGACAGCACGTCCTGGCGGCCGCCCATCTGCGCGATCAGCCATTTTTCCATGTCACGCAGGCTGGCGTTCACACCCGCCGCCGGTGCCACGCGATAGTAAGTTTCGGTGGGTTCAAACGGAACCCAGGCATGACCGGACTGTCGGTGCGGGCGCGCCCAGCTCTGGCTCGACTCCAACGCAGCGAGACCATAACTGGCGGTATTCATGCCCAACGGATAAAAGATGCGCCGGCCGACCTGGCGGTAAAAAAAGTCGCCGGTTCGCGCGAAGACCACGTCGCCGATCATCCCGAACGCGACATTCTGATAGCCGTAGCATTGGCCGACGCCACAGACCATGTTGACCTCGTCCAGCTTGCGCACGAGCTCCTCGTAAGGAATGTCACCTTCGAGCATGTTGTCGTACGTATTGCGTGGCAGGCCCAGCCGCTGGTCCAGAATGTCGCTTATCGTGGCTTCGGCGCCGGCCTGCACGTCCTTGAGCTTGAAGTACGGCAACACATCGACCAGCTTGGTGTCCCAGTCCAGCTTGCCATCCTGCACCAGCAAGCCGGTGAGTGCGGTGGCAAACGCCTTGGACAGGGAGGCCAGCCGAAACACGGTGTCGGGTGTGACTGGCTGTTGCGTGGCGGCATCGGCGTAACCGAGGGTGTGCTCGTAGACCACCCTGTCGTTGATCACCACGGCCGTAACCAGGCCGGCAACCGCTTGACGTTCGGCGAGTCGATCCAGCCAGCGCTGGTAGTCGGCGAGGGTGTTGGCGACGCGCTCCGGTGGCAGGGCTTGCGTCGCGGTCGCAGCGGTGGGGCTGGTCGCAACTTGCCGGGAGGTGCTGGAAGCATCCGCGAAGACTGGCGGGCAGGCCAGCCCGAGCGCGCCCGCGATCAGTAGAAAAAACTTTCGAAACTGCATGTGATTCTGGCTTGGTTCCGGCGTGGAGAGTGCCTCAGGGCGGAGCAGTCGATGGATCAGGTCACGACGTTGCATGGAGTCGATCTGATTGTCTTGTACTTGCTGGCGATCCACAACGGACCGGTCAGGCCGCGCCACGGTTCAAACCATACTGAGGATCAAGGCGCTTGCACGTTCAGCCAGCATGATCGTCGGTGCATTGGTGTTCCCGGTGGGCAGGCTCGGCATCACCGAGGCGTCGACCACGCGCAGTCCCTGTACACCACGCACACGCAGCTCGCTGTCCACCACCGCGCGATCATCCTTGCCCATACGGCAGCTGCCGACCGGGTGGTAGATGGTTTCCGCCTTGCGCCGGATGAACTCGGCGTATTCGGCATCCGTGCTGAGTGAGCGGTCGGGGAAAACCTGGTCGCCGCGATACGCATCGAACGCAGGTTGGGCGAGGATGTCGCGCGACAGGCGTGCCGCTTCGATCATCCGCTGTAGATCGTGCCCGTCGGGATCGCTCAGATATCCGGCGTGGATCGCGATCGGCTGGGCCGGATCGGCCGAGCGCAGGCGCAGGCGGCCGCGGCTGCGCGGATGCAGGTAGCACGCGTGCAGCGTGTATCCGTTGCCGGGCAGACGATGGCGGCCGTGATCATCAAGCAACGCCGGCACGAAGTGGAACTGCAGGTCGCAGCGTGCATCCTCCGCCAGCCGGCTGCGCACGAAGCCGCCGGCTTCGGCGATGTTGGAGCTGCCGGGTCCGTCGCGATGACGTAGCCAGCGCACGCCGGTCGTCAGTTCGTTGAGATGATCGTAGGTGACGTCCTGCCTGCTGCCGATCAGGGTGCAGATGTCGAGATGATCCTGCAACTCGCCGCCGACATCGGGCAGGTCGGCGACCACGCCGATGGCATGCTCGCGCAGATGATCGGCCGGCCCGAGTCCGGACAACATCAGCAGCTGCGGCGTGTTGATCGCGCCGGCAGCGAGGATCACTTCTCCGGCCTCGACACGCTCCACGTCATGGCGCCCGCGGCGCAGTTGCACGCCGACCGCGCGACCGCGCTCAAGCAGCACGCGTTCGACCAGCGCATGCGTACGCACGTGCAGATTTTCACGGCCTCGAACGGGTTTCAGAAAGGCGGTCGCCGATGAACAGCGCGCGCCGTTGCGCTGGGTGACCTGATACAGCCCGAAGCCGGTCTGCCGGGCGCCGTTGAAATCGTCATTGCGGTCGTAGCCAGCACTGACGCCCGCGTCGACCAGGGCCGGCGACAGCACGTTGTGGTGGCGCAGGTCGGAGACGCCGAGCGGGCCGCCAGCGTCGTGCAGCGCACTCGCACCGCGGCTGTTGTCCTCGCTGCGCAGGAACCACGGCAACACCTGTTCCCATGACCAGCGTGGATCGCCGCTGACCTGTGCCCAGCTGTCGTAGTCGGCCGACACGCCGCGCACGTAGCACATCGCATTGATCGAGCTGGAGCCGCCCAGCGTTTTGCCGCGCGGCCACCACAACCGCCGCTGGTTGAGTGCCGGCTCCGGTTCGGTGCGGTAGTTCCAGTTGAGTCGTCGGTTGGTCGCGAGCCGGGCGAGGCCGGCGGGCATATGGATCAGTGGATTCCAGTCGGATGCCCCGGCCTCCAGCAGCAATACCCGCTTGCCCGGATCCGCGCTGAGCCGGTTGGCCAGCACGCAACCGGCCGAGCCGGCGCCAACGATCACGTAGTCATAGCTGTTCAAAGGTATTCCCTTGGAGCCTGCTCTCAGCTTCGCTGGATGGGCGCGAACGCATGCTAGTCTTGCCGCGCCCCACGCTGGATGTGCCCGTGAGTTTGCCTCGTCATGCCGTTGTGGAACAAGGCGCTGCGCCGATGCTGTCCGCGCTCGCGTTTTTTTTCGTGATGACCTCGTACTACATCATCCGGCCGGTGCGCGATCAGTTGAGCGGCGCCGTCGGCTCACAGTCGCTGCCGCTGTTTTACGGTGCGGTATTCGCCGTGATGCTGTTGCTGACACCGGTGTTCGGCATGCTGGTCGCGCGCTTCCCGCGCAAGCCCCTGCTCGGCTGGAGCTACAGCTTCTTCATCCTGTGCCTGCTCGCGTTTGTGCCGGCATTCATGGCGCAGGATCGCATCGGCGCGCGTCAGCTTGGTGTGGTGTTCTTTGTCTGGGTCAGCGTGTTCAACCTGTTCGTGGTGTCGCTGTTCTGGAGCTTCATGGCGGACATCTTCAGCAGCGGCCAGGCAAGGCGGGTGTTTTCGCTGATCGCGCTGGGCGGCATGGCCGGCGCGATCTTTGGTCCGCTGTTGACCGGATTGCTGGTGCATCTGATTGGTGTGGCGTCGCTGCTGGTGGTGTCGGCGGTGGCGTTGGGGCTCTCGCTGATGTTGCTGATGCGGATTTCCGCGCAGCACGACCGACAGCCGGGCAGTCACGGCGGTGAAGTGATCGGTGGCTCGTTGTGGGCCGGCATCAGAGAGCTTTGGTCGCGCCCGTTCCTGCGCTACATGGCGTTGCTGATGGTGTTCGGCGACGGCATCGGCACGCTGGCCTATGCATTGATGGCGGACTACGCCAAGGCGCATCTGGTCGGTAATGTGGCGCGTACCGCGTTCTACAACGATCTGGATCTGGCCACCAATCTACTGGGCGCCGTATTGCAGCTGACTCTGACTCCCTGGCTGCTGATCCGCCGTGGGGCCGGCTGGGGTTTGATCGTGCCGTCGCTGGTCAATATCGCGTTGCTGCTGGGTTTGGCGCTACTCGGTGCGGGCAATATCATGTTGCTCGGCTACAGCGTGCCGATGCTGGCGATAACGCTGCTGATCACACGAGGTTTTGCCTACGGCATGACCAAGCCGGCGGTGGATGCGCTGTATACCCGGGTGCCTCGCGAGACGCGCTACAAGGGCAAGAACTTCGTCGAGACGGCGGTGTGGCGCTTTGGCGATGTGCTGGTGACCAGTGCCGTGAATGGATTGCATATGCTTGGCCTGGGCATCGGCGGCCTGGCCCTGTTGGGCAGCGGTGTCGCTGCGTTGGCCACGGTGGTGGCACGACGTGCCGGCTGGTCGCCGGACTTGGCGCCCGACGAGCATGCCCGAGCTACCCCCGAAGAGGCGTAGGAACGACTGAAATGGCGGGCGTAGGTTGGGCTTCGCTCACACCAACCTACGTGATCCAAAGGGATCCTTCAGCTCGTGATGTAGCGCTGCAGATGTTCGATCTGTTCGGCCTGCGCGTCGATGACCGCCTTGACCAGATCGCCGATCGAAATCACCCCTATCACCGTCTCGCCTTGCACTACCGGCAGATGTCGCACGCGGCTGTCGGTACACAGACGCATGCAGTCGAACACATCGGTGTCGGGGCCGACGGTGAGCGGTTCGCTGCGCATGATGTCCGACACGGCGGTCTGTGCCGAGGAGCGACCCTGCAAGATCACCTTGCGCGCGTAATCGCGCTCTGAAACTACGCCTACCAACTTTTCGCCACGCATCACCAGCAGCGCGCCGATGCGATGCTCGGCCATGTGTTTGATCGCCTCGAGTACGGGCGCATCCGGTGCAATGGTGAAGATCTGGTTGCCCTTGCTTTCCAGCAGATGTTTGACCTGGCTCATGCTTGGGTCTCCACGGCCCTGAGCGGACCGGCTATCAATGAGTTTAGCTCGGGCCGCATGTCTGGCGTGTAGTGAAGTTGTGAAGCTGCTGCTGGCCGCTGTGTGGGTTCAGCGCGGACTATCCCGTAGCCACGGTCCTGCGGCTGATTCAGCGGCGGCTGCTGGGCTTGCCGCTGTTCAATGGGGAGCGTGCGATGGCGCGCGGCCTTCGATGTAGGACGGCCCACCCAACTGTTCCATCTGTTGCTGGATCCAGCCGGCACGACGCAGCACGTAAGCGCTGAGGCGATC
>JBAPPP010000201.1:0-2892 GCA_049280175.1 Rhodanobacter sp. | reverse complement strand
GGCCCGCTATACCGAAGGCTTCAGCCATTTCGTCACCTCCATGACTGCTCCGGTTGCTTCCGGCTGGAGCGGTTGCCGGGTGGGCCTTGCACCCACTGGAAAGCGCCGCCTTTCACGGCGCACACCCTAAGCGGACATTTCGCACCCGAGTTCTGCAACGCCTGACCCAAGACGCAGCATGCACTGGGAGTTGTTGCGATAACCTATCGGCGTTGTCGATCGGAAGACCCGCAATTTGGGGCGCCTCTGGCTGTGACCGAGAGCCTCTTTGTCAAAAGGCTTGGCCTAAGGCTACCATCAGCTACGAAGAGGCGAATGGACGGCAAATCGGGGGAATCCGATGCAAAGGCGACACCCGCTCGGGTCTGCGCGCAGAGTACTCACGCAGGCACGTTTACGCTTGTGTGGAGCGATGAAGAAATGCCGGTTCCCGGCTTGGCGCTGATCGCAACCATTCTCCCGGCGGACGCGGTCGGTTACAGCCGCCTCCTGGGGCGAGACGAGGCCGGCACGCTGGTGTATGAAAGCGCTCCGCCGCGATTTGGTCGATCCCATGATCACGGAACACGGGGGCCGTATCGTCAGCATCACGAGGGAGAAATGCGGGAGCGGGTCGTGTGTCGCGCGAGTCAGCCCGCAGGCGCGTCAACCCGTGTGGTTTCAACAGTTGATCCGGGGCGAGCATGACAACTAATTACGATCCCATTGCGGAGCAATACAAACGCGCGAAGCAGCAGCCGTGGCGCGCCCATGTCGAGGCTTTCACCCTAATGGAGCTGATCGGCGATCCGACCGGCAAGGCGGTAATCGACATCGGCTGCGGGGAAGGATTCTACACCCGGATGATCCGCCAGCGGGGCGCGCCGAAAGTCACCGGCGTTGATCTGTCCGAGAAGATGATAGGGTTGGCCCGGGTCAGCGAAGCGCAACAGCGGCTGGGCATCGATTATATCGTCGAGGACGGGCGGGACCTCGGGCTGGCGGCGGAGTACGATCTCGCGGTCGCCGCCTATTTACTGAACTATGCGCACGACCGCGCGGAGCTGAATGCGATGTGTGGCGGGATCGCAAATTGTCTGAAGGCGGGCGGACGGTTCGTGACGGTGAATAGCAATCCGGCATGCGATTTTCCCGCGGCGCCGTCCTACCGTAAATATGGATTCGAAACGTCCGTCATGGGCCCGTTCCGCGAAGGGGCGCCGATCACATGGACGTTCCACCTGGAGGATGGCCCTCTCAATGTCGAGAACTATTTTCTCAATGTCGAGATCCATGAGGACGCATTGCACGCCGCCGGATTTCGCGACGTCCGCTGGCATCAGCCGATGCTGTCGCCGGCGGGTGATGCCGGCTACGGACGCGATTACTGGTCGACCCTGTTGGATTGCCCGCCGGTGATTTTTATCGAATGTTTTCTTGCGAAGTCTTGACTCGACCAAGCATCCCGCGATGCTCGGACGATTGAGGCATTGGAGGAGGAGCAAGGGCTGCCGTGGTTAGCTCGAAGCGCGTTACTCGAATGAGGGGGGAAATGTCGACGGCCACGCTTCCTGAAATGCGAGAGGGCTATTTCCCGCAGTGGAAGCTGAAGACGACCGGCGTGATCATGCCCGAGGAGCGCCTGCCGTGGGGCCAGACGATCGTTTTGGGTCTGCAGCACGGGGTCGCGATGGCGGGGGGAACGATTATCGCGCCGCTCATCATGGGTTTTGATCCTAACTTGGCACTGCTCTTTTCGGGCGTCGGCACTCTGATCTTCTTTGTAGTCGTCGCAGGGCGCGTACCGAGCTATTTGGGCTCGAGCTTCTCGTTCGTTGCCGTCGTCATTGCCGCAAGCGGTTATGCCGGCCATGGGCCAAACCCAAACCTCGATGTTGCGCTGGGCGGCATCATTGCGGCGGGTGTGTTGTACGGCATCATCGCTTTGATCGTTATGCAATCGGGCGTCGGCTGGGTTGACCGATTGATGCCGCCCGTTGTCACTGGCGCGGTCGTTGCAGTCATCGGTCTCAATCTCGCGCCCGTGGCCGTTAAATCCGTGAGCGGTAGCCAATTCGATGCCGGGATTGGGCTGCTTACGGTGGTAATCATCGGGCTGATCGCCGTCGCAGGACCCGGACTCTGGCGCAGATTGCCGATCATTTTGGGAGCCGTCGGCGGATATCTACTCTACTTATTGCTCGCAAACGGTTTTGGATTGGGAAAGCCCATCGATTTTACGGCGTTGGCCGCCGCGCCGTGGATAGGTTTGCCGAACTTCACCGGTCCGCGCTTCCACGCTGATGCCATGTTCTTGGTCGCACCCGTTGCCATCATTCTCGTCGCCGAGAACCTCGGTCACATCAAAGCCATCGGCGCGATGACGGGCAGCAGCCTCGATCGCTTCTTGGGCCGCGCGTTTTTGGGAGACAGTCTGGCGACGATTGTGTCCGCCTTCGGCGGCGGCACTGGCGTGACGACTTACGCCGAGAACATCGGTGTGATGGCGTCTACAAAGGTCTATTCGACTCTTTTGTTTGTTGCGGCTGCCATCGTCTCGGTCCTGCTGGGTTTCTCGCCCAAATTCGGTGCTCTGATTCTCTCGATCCCGAGCCCCGTTATCGGTGGTTTGTCGATCGTGCTGTTTGGCTTGATCGCCGCCATGGCAGGCCGGATCTGGGTAGAGAATAAGGTCGATTTCTCCAACCCACGAAATTTGATGACCGTCGCAGCCGCGCTCACGGCAGGGGCCGGCGACCTCACACTCAAGTTTGGCGCCTTCACGATGGGAGGGATTGGCACCGCAACCTTCGGCGCCATCATCTTCTATCAAATTCTCGCGTGGACCAGGGCCGAACAATAACCTCCTCGCCGTGGCACGCCTGCCTCAGGGTGCGTGGCCCGATCGCTGGC
>JBAPPP010000200.1:0-33269 GCA_049280175.1 Rhodanobacter sp. | reverse complement strand
GTGCATATGGAACAAGCGATGCAGCCACTGTGCGCGATCGGCAATGATCTCATCATGACCCGCGTACACCGCCAGCGCTGAAGCCAGCGCCACCGTCAATGCCGCACTGGAGCCGAGGCCCAGCTTGTCTTGACCCGACCCGTTGGTTTCGAAAAAAACCGCAGTATCCAGCTCCATGCAGAATCCGTTACCCAGGGATGGCGCCAGTCCTTCACGCGAAAGGGCGCACCAAACGTGCTCGACCAACCGCAGCTTGGCCGCATCGGCCTCGACGTACTGCCAGCGCGGACTGCCGTCGACGTCCAGGGGCATCCGGACGTTGAATACGTCCAGGTCCGGCGCACTGACGACACAAACGCCATCGGTACGCGGCGCGATGCGCACCGTGGCACGGCGATCCACGGCCAGCGCCAGCGCCCGCGCCCCTTCCAGCACGGCATATTCGCCCAGCAACACGAGCTTGCCGGGAGCACTGGCCATCAGCTCCATCACGCCGTCAGCTCCGCTGCAGAAAGGCGGCGAGCACCCGCGCCAAGGCCGGAGTCGAGCACATCGAGCACTCCGGGAACCCCGTGCAGGGCCGCCTTCACCTGCTCGATCGCCTGCGACTCACACACCGCTTTCAACTGTGATCCTGCGTCGACGGTAAAGAACACCGGCACACCCTCTCGACGCAACGCGCGCACACGATGCATGCATTCAACCGTAGCGCCGTTCCAGTACAGCAGCCCCGGCTGGGCCGCCAGAGCCAATGCATGCATCTTCAGGCAACTGTGTTCGGAAACAAGCGCGAGGGCGTCGAAGTCACGCGTCACGATGGCGTTGCGGGCCATCGTTAGATCCGCCTCCTGAGTGGCGATCCAGGAAGCCTGAAATGGCGAGGTTTGTGCAGTGCGGCGCATGCCTTCGCTGGAACCGACCTCCTTGGCGACCACGGAGGTAATCGCCACCGCCACGCGCAAGGGCCATGCTGCCGCCGGCAACAGTGGGCGCGCTACCGAATCGGTACCATCGGCCAGTTCACCGCGTGCCCATTCGACGTAGCCACCGAATACGGAACGCGCCGCCGAGCCGGAGCAACGGCGCGCCAGCAGTGACAGCTCCGTCTCATTCAGATCCAGGCCCAGTGCGTGAGAGCCAGCACATACCAGGGCGGCGAAACCGGAAGCGGAGGAAGCCAAACCGGCCGCTGTAGGAAAATTGTTGCGGCTGTCGACCAACGCGCCCCACTCGATACCCGCGCGCTGACGCAGTAGATCGAGGCAGGCAACCACCCGCTTCATCTCGGCATCGTCGCTGCGGCCATTGAGGCTGACCTGATCCTGCCCCGACCCCGGCACGAAGCGTACGTCGGTGCGTGTCCACAAGCTGTCCAGCGTGATGGAGATGGAGCCCACGACTGGCAAATTCAGAGCGGCGTCGCGCTTGCCCCAGTATTTGACCAGCGCGATATTGGGCTGAGCCTGTGCCACGGCACGCAATGGACCCAGCGCCGCCGCGCGGGGTTCAGCATTCATGGGCATCGCTGCGGTTGGAGTCGCTGACATATGCTGTGCCGGTCACGCATTACCCACACGACGTGGACGTATTGGACTCTAGCTCTGGCAACGTCGCAGACACTCGGCTACAGCATGCCCCGGTGCTGCGTTCATTTAACTCACCCGTTGACTCTAAGCCAAAATTTTGGGCTATACCACAAGCACCTATGACGACCGGCGCACTGATGGTGGGTATCTATGGGCTCGGCACCGGACTAACCGCTGCCGCTGCAGGTTACGCCTGCGCTGCCCTGGCCGCCGTACTGAAACGTCCTCGCGTGCGTTCTTCGTCCAGCACCAGCGGCACCCGCCCTTTGCTACCGGTAAGCGTACTCAAGCCGTTGCATGGGGCAGAGCCGCGGCTCCATGAAAACCTGCGCGAGTTCTGCCTGCAGGCGCACCCCGATTACGAGCTGATCTTTGGCGTGCGCGACCCGGAAGACCCGGCCATCGCGGTCGTAGATCAGCTACGCGCGGAATTTCCGCAGCTGGTGATCGCGCTCGTGGTCGATCCGTGTGTACACGGCACCAATCCGAAAGTAAGCAATCTGCTGAACATGCTGCCGCATGCCAAACACGACTGGCTGGTGCTCGCCGACAGTGACATCAGCGTGCCGGCGGATTATCTGGTTCACGTGACCGCTCCCCTGATCGATCCAGAGGTGGGCATCGTCACCTGCCTTTACCGTGGCATCGCGCGAGATGGCATCTGGGCGAAGGTCGGTCGACTGTTCATCGACGACTGGTTTGCTCCCTCGGTGCGGTTGGCGCACGTCTTCGGCTCGACGCGTTTCGCGTTCGGTTCGACCATCGCACTGCGCCGCGATACCTTGCAGGCCATCGGCGGGTTGGAGGTGCTGCGGAATACTCTTGCGGACGATTTCTGGTTGGGTGAGCTGAGTCGACGACGCGGATTGCACACGGTGCTGTCGGATATGGTGGTCGGAACGGATGTCAGCGAAACGCGACTTTCCACGCTGTGGAAGCACGAATTGCGCTGGCTGCGCACGATACGGTCAATCGCCCCCCTGGGCTTTGCCATGAGCTTTGTCTGCTTTACGTCACCGGTGCTTTTGCTGGGCCTGGCCCTGGCGCCCAGCCCGTTGACGGTGGGCATGGCGTTGCTTGGGGGTTGCGCCAGGGTTTTGCTGAATATTTCGCAGCGGCAATCCAGTCTTGCCGCCTCACGCTGGTACGAGATTCTGCTGATTCCGCTACGCGATGGTCTATCGTTGCTGGAGTGGGCTGTAGCGCTGACCGGTTGGCGCGTAAGATGGCGTGGTCAGGTGCTGCACGCGCGGGACGATGATCCGCGCCGTCTTCACGAGTGACGCGCCAGATCGGTGTTGGTCCGTGTTTCCGCAGGAGCTTCCCTTCCTATGAAAACGCTCTTTCTGCAAGCCCCTTCCTTCGACGGCTTTGATGGCGGCGCCGGTTCGCGCTACCAGGCCAAACGCGAGATCAAGAGTTTCTGGTACCCCACCTGGCTGGCCCAGCCGGCAGCATTGGTGCCGGATTCGCGCGTGCTGGATGCACCCGCAGAAGAACTCACGGTCGAACAAAGCCTGCGCATCGCCGAAGACTATGAGCTGGTGATCATTCACACCAGCACACCATCCTTCCCTACCGACGCGAAGTTTGCCGAGCTGCTGAAGGCCCGCAAAGCAGACATTCTTGTCGGCATGGTCGGCGCCAAGGTCGCGGTGAATCCAACCGAATCGCTGACCGCCTCGGCAGCTATCGATTTCGTCGCCCGTGAAGAATTCGACTACACCTGCAAGGAAGTGGCCGAAGGCCGTGCGCTGAAGGACATCAACGGCCTGAGCTACCGACTCGCCGACGGCAGTGTGCAACACAACCCGTCGCGGGCAATGATCGAGAACATGGACGATCTGCCCTTCGTGTCGCCGATCTATCAGCGCGACCTGAAGATCGACAATTACTTTGTCGGTTATCTCAAGCATCCGTACGTATCGATCTATACCGGGCGCGGCTGCCGTTCAAAATGCACGTTCTGCCTGTGGCCGCAGACTGTCGGCGGCCATCGCTATCGCGTGCGCTCGGCCGGCAACGTCATTGCCGAAGTGAAGTGGATCAAGGAGAACATGCCCGAGGTCAAGGAAGTCATGTTCGACGACGACACCTTCACCGACAGCTCCAACATGGAGCGTGTATACGAGATCGCGCGCGGCCTCAACAAGTTGGGCATGACCTGGTCGTGCAACGCCAAGGCCAACGTGCCGTACGAGGCGCTCAAGATCATGAAGGACAACGGCCTGCGCCTGCTGCTGGTGGGCTACGAATCGGGCGACGACCAGATCCTGCACAACATCAAGAAGGGACTGCGCACCGATATCGCGCGCCGCTTCACCGAGGATTGCCGCAAGCTCGGCATCACGGTCCACGGCACCTTCATCCTGGGGCTCCCTGGCGAGACCAGGGAAACGATCGAAAGGACGATTCGCTTTGCCAAGGAGATCAATCCGCACACGATCCAGGTGTCGCTCGCCGCGCCCTATCCCGGCACCGCGCTGTACAAGCAGGCGGTTGAAAACGGTTGGCTGGAGGAGAACCAGGCCGCCCATCTTGTCAACGACAAGGGCGTGCAGCTTGCGATGATCAGTTATCCGCACCTGTCCAGGGAAGACATCTATCACGGTGTCGAGAAGTTCTACAAAAGCTTCTACTTCCGCCCGTCGAAGATCTGGGAAATCGTCAGGGAAATGCTGGCGAGTTGGGACATGACGAAGCGCCGCTTGCGCGAGGGCGTGGAGTTTTTCCACTTCCTGCGCGCGCACGAAGCCTGAGAGCCCGTTCATGAGCGGACCGGCGCCCATGAGCTCGCCATCCGGCCTGTCGTTCGTGCCGCGGGTCTAGACGACCGTGCAGACCCGGCGCGCCACGACGATCCGCCCGCGCCTGATCGTCACCGCGGATGACTACGGGTTGCACGAAGCCGTCAACGAAGCTGTCGAACGCGGTTATCGGGAGGGCGTGCTGCGCGCGGCCAGCCTGATGGTCGCGGCGCCTGCCATGCTCGATGCCGTCGAGCGTGCCCGACGACTTCCCGGCCTGGCCGTAGGGTTGCACCTGGTGCTGACCGACGGCCAGGCGATCCTGCCGCCAGAGCGCATTCCCGATCTGGTCGATGCCGATGGCCACTTCGACGATTCCATGGTGCGCAACGGCTTCCGTTTCTTTTTCCTGCCGCGTGTGCGGCGTCAGCTGGCCGCCGAGATACGTGCCCAGTTCGAAGCGTTTGCAGCAACCGGCTTGCCGCTTGACCATGTCAATGCGCACAAGCACTTCCATCTGCATCCCACCATTTTTTCGCTCATGCTTTCCATCGGCCGGGAATTTGGTCTGCGGGCAGTGCGCCTCCCCGCGGAACCCGGCATGGGGCCATGGCTGCAACCGTGGCTGGCGCTGATGCGCCGACGCATGGATCGGGCCGACATCGGTTACAACGATCATGTCTTTGGCATCCGCCATAGCGGCGGCATGGATGAGGCCGCGGTGCTCGACATCTTGCGCGATCTTCCGGACGGCCTTTCGGAGTTGTACCTGCATCCGGCGGCACACGCAGGTTTGGTCGCCAGCATGGCCGAGTACCGGCACGCCGACGAACTGGCCGCCCTGCTGTCGCCGCGCGTCCGCGACACGATCGCCGAACGCTACCTGCTGTGCCGCGGCTTCGCCGATCCAGCGGCGACAATGTCGTGAACATGAAACGGCTCAGTTACCTCGCCGGCCTGCTGGGGCTCGCCGCCGCCATTGCGCTGGTGGTACGCGAAGGCTGGTCCACCATTTGCAGTGCGATCGATCACGCCGGCTGGGCCTTGCTGTGGCTGCTGCCCTTCCATGCGCTACCCCTGCTGCTGGATGTCGTCGGCTGGCGCACCCTGCTGGCACCGCGCGATCCGGAGCGGCGTGCCACCATCCCGGTATTGTTCTGGATCGCCGCGATACGCGAGGCGAGCAACCGCCTGCTGCCGGTGGCCAACATCGGCGGCGAGATCATCGGCATCCGCCTGGTCAAATGGCGTGGCATCAATGGCGCCGCGGCGGCGGCGAGCGTGGTCATCGAAGTCCTGCTGACTCTGGTCAATCAGTACCTGTTCACGGCGCTGGGCATCGTGCTACTGATCGAATTGACGCAGAACATCGGCACTTTCAGTGCGGTGATCACCGCACTGGTCGCCAGCCTGCCCCTGCCCATCTTGTTGATCGTGCTGCTGCGCCACGGCAAGGTGTTTTCGCGACTGGAATCATTCGCGGAAAAAATGCTGGGCGGCCGCTCACGGGTGACCGAGCTGATCGACGGTTCGCGCCTCGACCTGGAGGTCCGCGCGCTGTACTCACAACCAGGGCGACTGCTTGCCGCCTGCGCCTGGCAGTTGCTTGGTTTCGTGGCAGGCAGCTTCGAAAGCTGGCTGGCACTGCGGCTGTTGGGCTATCCGATCGGCGTGGAAGATGCCATCGCGATCGAGGCCGTAACCCAGGCGCTGCGTCACATCATCTTCGTGGTACCGGCAGGGTTGGGCGTGCAGGAAGGTGGCCTGGTCTTGTTCGGCAGCATGATCGGCCTGCCACCCGAAGCCAGTGTCGCGCTATCGTTGGTGAAGCGCATGCGCGAAGTGGCTTTCGGTGTACCTGCCCTGATCTCCTGGCAGTGGGCCGAAGCGCGCAGGCTGCAGGCCGGGTGGCGAAACGGCGCGGCATCCGGGCTGCCCAATACCCACGACGTATGACACAGCGCCTGGCCATGCATCGACGAGACGAGGTTTCCGATGTCTAACGACGAAGCCGTAGCTGCCGCGGACTACTCCATGCGCAACTGGCTCAGTGCCGAACCCGGCCGGATCAAGATCGGTTCGGACGCACATAAACGGCTGTTCTGTCGCATGCTGCTGGATACCCACAACCCCTACAAGCCGGCGGTCCTGGTGTGGCCCAAACTCGACCCCGAGGCTTTGCAGCGCATCACTGCCCTGCCGATCTGGGACATCGCCGTGCAAACCGAGGGGCGCGCCATGTTGCGCGTCGAAACCTACGCGAAAACCGTGCGCGATCCACTGCTGAACGAAGCACTGATCATGGACGGTGGCGAAGAAGCACGTCACAAGGTTGTACTCAGCAAGCTGGTGGAAGCCTACGACATCGTGCTGGCGCCGGAGCCGGCATACGAGGTGCCTGCCGATCCCGAGTGGGGCTGGATGGTTACCGGCTACAGCGAATGCATCGATAGTTTCTTCTCATTCGGCCTGTTCGAATCGGCAAAACGCACGGGTTATTTTCCGGCGGAGCTGGTGGAAACCTTTGAGCCGGTCATCCAGGAGGAGGCGCGCCACATTCTGTTTTTCGCGAACTGGACGGCGTGGTACCGACGGCAATTGGCCTGGTGGCGCCGGCCGTTGTTCGCGCTCAAGGTCATGCGGGTATGGGCGTTCCTGATCTGGGAACGCCTTGGCATTGCCAGGGGCCTGGACAGCAAGGGCGAGATGCAGGACGCGAATTTCGCCATCACCGGGCATCAGCAGATAGGCCTGGACCTCAACATCGGCCAATTGCTGGACCTGTGCCTGACCGAGGATCGACGTCGCATGGATGGCTACGACCCGCGCCTGCTGCGCCCGACCTTCGTGCCGCGGATGGCCCGCCTGGCAAGGAGATTCGTGCGTTAGGCGTTGCCGTTTACGTGTGCTGCCTGAACCATTGCACGGCGTCCTCCAGCGCCTGGCGCGCAGGGCGCGGCACATAGCCGAGTTCGCGTGTGGCCTTGGCACTGGAGAAGAACATGCGCTTCTTCGACATGCGCACTTCCTCCACGGTCGCCATGGGGCTTGTCCCGGTCAACCGCGCCCACGCCTCGGCCGCATAAGCCAACGGGATCACCGCCGCATGAGGCAAGCACCACTTGGGTGGTGAACGTCCGGCAATATCCGCGATCTCTAGCAGAATATCGCGCAGGCTCAGGTTGAATCCGCCCAGGATGTAACGCTCGCCCACCACGCCGCGCTGGAATGCCAACCAGTGCCCTTCGGCCACATCGTCGACATGAACGACGTTGAGGCCGGTGTCGACATAGGCCGGCAAGCGACCGGCAAGCGCGTCGCGAACGATCCGGCCGGTAGGCGTGGGCTTGACGTCACGAGGACCGATGGGCGTTGAAGGATTGACGATCACGATCGGCAAACCTCTCGCGGCGAACGCGCTTGCTACCTCTTCAGCGAGGAATTTGGAGCGCTTGTAGTGCCCGATCATGTCAGTCAGTGCGACTGGCGTACTTTCGTCGCCGGGACTGCCATTAGTGGGGATACCCAACGTGGCCACACTGCTGGTATAAACAATGCGCGGTATGCCAACGTGTCTGGCTGCTTCAAGAATGGCACGCGTACCCTCAACATTGGTGCGATATAGCTGCTCTGGCTCAGGCGTCCACAGCCGGTAATCGGCCGCTACGTGGAACAAGGCATCACAACCGTCGCAAGCCGGCAGCAACGAAGTCGCCGTGGTGAGGTCACCCTCGACCACTTGAACATCGAGGCCTTTCAGGTTACTTCGATCCGACGTTGCCCTCACCAAAACACGAACATGATGTCCATCGCGCAATAGCCGACGAGCTACTGCCGAACCGACAAAACCAGTGGCTCCGGTAACCAACACTTTCACGACAGATTCACCTGCACTGCAGTCGTCATCGATTCGCGAGTCAGCACTGGCCACGAATTCGAGTAGGTAGTCATAATGGGATTATGGTCTAAGCAGTCACAACGCTGATGATGAACGAAGTTATCGTCGCCACCGAAGCATGGCAACCAAGCTCGTTACCACCTGCCAGCTTCGTGTCCATCCACGCAGCAAGGCGTGCGCTGCGCACGCAGTCTTCCCGCAGACATTTGCCAACCGCATATTTTCGGTAAGAGACAACAAGGCAGGCCGAGGCACGCCATGACCGAATTCCACCATGCCACTACGGCACTGAAAGGCGATGCCAGCGCCTATCAAGACGCCATCCTGCCGAAGGTGTCCAGGACGTTCGCACTGACGATCCCGCAGTTGCCACCGGCACTGCGTCGTGCGGTAACCAATGCCTATCTGCTATGTCGTATCGCCGACACCATCGAAGACGAGCCCGCGCTTTCGGCCGAAGACAAGCGCCGTTACGAGGATGCCTTCGTCGATACGGTGACTGGCCGCGTCGACCCTCAGCGCTTCGCCGCCGAATTGAGTCCACGGCTTTCGACGCAGACACTGGAAGCGGAGCGCGACCTGGTGCAGGGGCTGCCACTGGTGCTGAAGATGACCCGGACGTTGAAGCCGGTGCAACGCGCTGCGATCGTCAACTGCCTGAAGGTGATGTCCCATGGCATGTACGATTTTCAGCGCAGCATGGGCCTGCAAGGCCTGGACACATTGCGTGACATGGATCGCTATTGTTACTGCGTAGCTGGCGTCGTCGGGGAAATGCTGACGGAACTGTTTATCGATTTCGAGCCGGCCCTGGCGGCGCATCGCGACACCATGATGCGACTGGCAATTTCCTTCGGCCAGGGTCTGCAAATGACCAACATCCTCAAGGACCAGTGGGAAGACCGTAACCACGGTGCGTGCTGGCTGCCGCAAGAAATATTCGCCGAGCACGGCGTGTGTCTGGCTGAGTTGCATGCCGGTCAGCAAGACGCGAACTACGCGGACGCGTCGAACGAACTCATCGGCATAGCGCACTCGCATCTTCGCCGCGCGCTCGAATACACCCTGCTTATCCCCGCCACACACGCCGGAGTGCGCCGTTTCTGTCTGTGGTCCGTCGGTCTCGCTGTACTTACGCTGCGCAATCTGCACGACAACCTCGACTTTTCCTCCGGCAACCAGATAAAGGTTTCGCACAATGCGGTGGCCGGCATCATCGTGCTCACCAAATTGACCAGCAAACACAATTCAAGCCTGCGCTGGATGTTTACGATGGCCGCGCGCCAGCTCCCGCTGACACCGCTGGCGGCGGAGTGGAGCGAACCTGCCCACTCCAGTCTGGGCTGGCCCAAGAGCGGCATTCCTTATCTCACCGAAACAGTCTGGTACGAGCACGAGGACGCCAAAGACGCGCAGCTGCGATGAACCCGTCCCCGCACACGGCTTCGGCTGCACTTGCCAGCCCGTTGCAGGAAGCCGAAGCGGCCAGCCTGGATCAGGCCATCGAACGCGCACGCGTAACTTTGCTGACGCAACAACGCGAAGATGGGCACTGGTGCTTCGAGCTGGAGTCCGACTGCACGATCACCGCCGAATACATCCTGATGATGCATTACATGGATGAAATCGACGGCCTGCTGCAGCAGAAAATGGCGCGCTATCTTCGCGCCACTCAATCGACCGACAGCCATGGCGGCTGGGCGCAGTATCACGGCGGCGCGATCGACGTGTCGTGCACGGTGAAAGCCTACTACGCCCTCAAGGCCTCCGGCGACGATCCCGCCGCGGAGCATATGCGTCACGCGCGCGAGGCCGTACTGGCGCTTGGCGGCGCCGCGAAGTGCAACGTGTTCACCCGGATCCTGCTCGCCTTGTTCGAACAGGTGCCCTGGCGCGCTGTGCCGTACGTGCCGGTCGAGATCATGCTCTTTCCGCGGTGGGCGCCCTTCCATATCGACAAGATCTCCTACTGGGCGCGTACGACTGTCGTACCGTTGGCGATTTTGTGCTCGCTGAAGGCCAAGGCAATCAATCCGCACAAGGTTGGCGTGCGCGAACTGTTCGTCGTGCCACCGGAACAGGAGCGTCGCTATTTCCTCCGCGGCGGTGCGCTGAATCGCACGTTCCTGGCGCTCGACAAAGTCGGTCGTGCAGTCGATCGATGGATGCCGAAGTCTCTGCGGCAACGTGCGATTCGCGAGGCCGAGGCATGGTTCCTGCCACGCATGAACGGCGAGGACGGCCTCGGTGCGATTTTCCCGCCAATGATCAACTGCTACGAAGCGATGGCCTTGCTCGGCTATCCAAAAGATCATCCGGCACGCCAATCCTGTTTGCGCTCACTGCAGAACCTGGTCGTCCATCGCAGCGACGGTTCGGCCTATTGCCAGCCTTGCGTTTCGCCGATATGGGATACCGGATGGTGCGCACTGACCCTGATGCACACCAGCAATGACGCATCGACACAGACGGCTATCGCACGCGCGTGCGATTGGCTGACCGCCAGACAAGAACTCGAACACAAGGGCGACTGGGCGGCGCGCGCGCGCGATGCGGCTCCGGGCGGGTGGGCCTTCCAGTACACCAATGCGTTTTACCCGGACATCGACGACACAGCAGTGATCGCCGCCTTGCTGCACATACAGGACCGTCGTCGCGCGGAACCCGATCGCCACCACATCAACACCGATCGTGCCGCCGACTGGATGATCGCCTTGCAATCGAAGAACGGTGGCTTCGCCGCCTTCGATGCCGACAATACCCATTACTACCTCAACGCTATTCCATTCGCCGATCACGGTGCATTGCTCGACCCGCCGACCGAGGACGTTTCCGGTCGCGTGCTGGCTTGTCTCGGCGTCCTCGCACGCAGCCAGGACCGTGACATCATGCGTCGTTGCATCGGCTACTTGCGCACGGCCCAGCTGGCCGACGGCAGTTGGTGGGGGCGTTGGGGCAGCAATTATATTTACGGCACCTGGAGCGTACTCGGCGGGCTGGCTTTGGCCGGCGAGGATCCGCAACAACCGTATATCCGCAAGGCGATCGACTGGCTGCGCTCGCGACAGCATGCCGATGGCGGCTGGGGCGAGACCAACGACAGCTACATCGATCCGGCATTGCGCGGCACCAACCAGAATGTCAGCACGCCTCACTCCACCGCGTGGGCCGTGCTGGCCCAGCTGGCGTTTGGCGAAATGCATGTCGACTCGGTGCGGCGCGGCATTGCCTTCCTGCTCGCGGATCAGCAAGCCCATGGCTTATGGTCGCATCCCTCGCACAACGCCCCCGGATTTCCGCGCGTGTTCTACCTCAAGTACCACGGTTACGCAGCGTATTTCCCGCTATGGGCACTGGCTCGCTATCGACAACTGTTGCGGCGGGATGATCCTTGAGCGAAGTGACGCACAACGGCTCGGTAGGCATCGTCGTAGCGCTGGCATTGGAAGCCAAAGCACTGACGGCGAACAGGGTTCATACCAAACGCATCACTGCCCTCACGAACGGCGCGAGCCTGTGGCTCAGCGGCATGGGACCGGCTGCCGCACGGATCGCGGCGCAAGCCCTCGCCGACAGCGGAGCCACAGCGCTGGCGACGTTTGGCGCCGCTGGCGCACTGGAGTCCGGCTTGCGCTGCGGCACGCTGTTCTGCCCCGAACGAGTGCTCGACGAGAACGGGCACGTCTACACGCCAGATCCCGCCTGGCGAACCAGCCTGTTGCAACGATTGGCGTCGGCGAGGCTGTCCGTGCTGGAGACGGGAAGCTTACTCAGCATGCCGATGCCTTTGCTGACCGCGGTACTGAAGATCGCCGCGCATGACCGCTATGCGGCAGCGGCAGTAGACATGGAAAGCGCCGCCGTTGCTGCTGTCGCAAGGGACCGCAATCTGCCATTCCTGGCGCTGCGCGCCATCGTCGATGAAGTGGATGACACGATCCCCGGCGCGCTGCATGAAAGTGTCGACGCATGGGGACGCCCGCGCCCGCTCAAGTTGATTGTCGCCTTGAGCCGTCGCCCATCGCTGCTGACGTATCTACCGGTCCTGCACTCGCGCATGCAACAGGCCACCGGTGCGCTGCACGCCGCAGTCAGTGCGACGGGCCCCACGCTCGGTCGGCACCCCTGAATCAGACGTTTTGCCTTGCCGCCATTTCAACCATGCCTCAGCGCGGACCATAGGCATCATCCCGCTCTGGTATCAGGCATGGAGATCAAAGCCAGGTCTGCAATGATAAAGTCGCATTGACGGTTGTCTGAACTCACTCCAGCCAATCGCGATTCATGCAGTGATGCCAATCACCTCGACGCTTATCTCGGGTACCCCATGAACCTGATTTCCGAGGCTTCCACTTTCGGCACCCGTGTACCCGCCTATTTGCATCGGCTGGAACACGCGATGGATAGCTACCTGCCGCCGGTTGACACCGATCCTGACCGGCTCCATCAGGCGATGCGCTACGCCTGCAGCGGCGGCAAACATCTGCGCGCGCTGCTGATTTACGCCAGCGGCGAAGCGCTGGGCGTGGAGCCCGAACGACTCGACCCGTCGGCTTGCGCCATCGAATTCATCCACGCTTATTCGCTGGTACACGACGACCTGCCGGGTATGGACAACGACGACCTGCGCCGCGGACATCCGACCGTGCACAAGGCTTACGACGAAGCGACCGCGATCCTGGTGGGCGACGCCCTGCAGACACTCGCTTTCGGCGTGCTGGCGAACGCCGATGCGCTCGACGCGGAACAGAAAGTCCGGATGATCAGCTGCCTGACGCTCGCTTCGGGCTCGCTGGGCATGGCCGGTGGGCAAGCGGTGGACATGACCTCGGAAGGCAGCACGCTAAGCATCGGGCAGCTGGAATCGATGCATGGCCGCAAGACCGGCGCGCTCATTCGCGCCGCCTGCCAGCTCGCCGGCATTGCGGCCCAGGCGCCCGACCCCGTGCAACATGCACTCGATCGCTATGGGGAATCCCTCGGCCTCGCCTTCCAGATCCAGGACGACGTGCTGGATCAGATAGCCGACACGACGACGTTGGGCAAGACGGCGGGCAAGGACCAGGCCCAGCACAAATCCACGTTCCCCTCCGTGCTTGGCCTGGAACAGGCACAGCACCGTGCCGCCGCATTGTTCAATGAGGCCCGCGCCACCGCCCGCCGTATTTCCACACGTCCCGAGCCTTTGCTATGGCTCTCCGATTACATCCAGCAGCGCGATCACTGAATTGGGGTGAGGTGAGACTGCTCACCGGCGAGGACAGGTAACTTAGCTCTCCAAGACGTTATCCTTTTCGGTCGCTGAGAGAAGCGTGATCCGCAGGATTTGCCTTGTTCGACCAACCTATCGTGATGCTCGATTTCGAGACCACGGGCCTGAACGCCGCCGCTGGCGACCGCATCACCGAAGTGGCAGCCCTACGCATCGTCGATGGAGTAGTCACCGAGCGGTACGTGACGCTGATCAATTGCGGCGTACGCATCCCGATCTTCGTGACCTCGCTGACTGGCATCTCCCAGCGGATGGTCAATAGCGCGCCACCGGTGGCGCAGGTACTCCCCCAGCTGCTGGATTTCATCGGCGACGACATGCTGGCCGCGCACAATGCCAGCTTCGACGCCCGGTTCCTGCTTGCCGAAAGTCAGCGACAGGGCCTGTCACCGCGCCACCGTGGCCTGATCTGTTCGCTGAAGTTGGCGCGCAGGATGTTGCCAGGGCATACCAGCTACAAGCTTGGTGGACTGGCGCACGCATTGAACATCACCTACCGCGGCGCAGCCCACCGTGCCGAGGCCGACGCGGAAGTCTCCACCCGCCTGCTGCTGCACATCGGCGATTCCCTCCGGCATGAGTATCACTGCCCGTCCATCGCGCCGAGCCTGCTCGAAGCTATCAACAGGCAAAGTGCCGCTAAAGTACCGAACTTCCTGAGCCGCAATTTTGCCGGTGTTCGGTAAGGCGCCTCGCGCTACTCTCCGGGGTAATGAGCCGATTAGATGGCCTATTCGGCTCGTCGGCCAGTCCACCACAGCCCCACACCCGAATCCCCGTGGTCTCACCCGCCGATGGCGGCCAGTTCCAGCCGGAGGTCTTGGCCGAGGCGAAGGTCGGTCATATCGACCCGAGCGCTTTCGGACGTGCGGACCTCGTCCATCAGATCATTGAAATTGAAGTGGCAGACGGAGTGGGTGGCTGTCTTGCAATCGTTCAGCCGAGCACCTGCAAAGCACAAAACCCGCTGCTATGCGGGTTTTGAGGAATTCTTGGTTTTCGAGGACGCCTTGAAACAGCGCCCTGGTGGCTATGGGTGGACTCGAACCACCGACCCCAGCATTATGAGTGCTGTGCTCTAACCAGCTGAGCTACATAGCCATTAGGAAACCCGCCATGCCGGATCAGAACGATACGGGCGGGGCGCGGAAGTTTAGTCGTCCTGGCCCGCGCGTTCAAGTCTGACGCTTGCGGGTGCTTTGCGCGCTGTGGTTGAATCGGGGCAAGGATTGGGTGCGTTTGCCTTGCGCATTGCGCCCGAATGGCTCCAGGAGGCGAGATGATCGACGTTGATGGCTATCGTCCGAATGTGGGCATCGTGCTGCTGAATGCAGACGGCCGGCTGTTCTGGGCGCGCCGGATCAATCGCGATGGCTGGCAGTTCCCGCAGGGCGGCATGCGCTCTGACGAAACGCCACTGGAGGCGATGTACCGCGAGCTGGAAGAGGAAACCGGGCTTGCGGCGCAGCATGTGGAAGTCATTGCGGCCACGCATGGATGGCTGCGCTACCGCCTGCCCCATCGCTATGTGCGCCACCATCAGCGTCCTACGTGCATCGGCCAGAAGCAGGTGTGGTTTCTGCTCAAGCTGGTCGGCAACGAGGAAGCGCTGAAGCTCGATGCCTGCGACAAGCCGGAGTTCGACATCTGGCGCTGGGTGGATTTCTGGTATCCGGCCGCGCACGTGGTCAATTTCAAACGGCAGGTTTACGAGCGTGCGCTGCGCCACTTTGCGCCGCTGGTGGAAGGCCTGTTCAGTGTCGAGCTCGGCACTTTGCCACCACGGGACACCGCCGGCGGCCCGACGACCGGCCCGGGCGACGGCCGCGAGGCTGCCTGAAGCGGGAGCTGAATCGATTTTCGGCAGATTGTTGACAATCATTCGCATTCGCGTTCTCATACGCACCATGTACGTATGCATGTGCAACGCCGTTACCGACCACGACATCCGCCGCGAAGCAGCCGATGGCGTGCATTCCTTTGCCGAACTGCAGGCACGCACCGGTTGTTCCGACTGCTGCGGCTGCTGCGAGCAGGAAGCGCGCGCGACGCTCAACAAAGCCGTCGAACACTTGTTCAGCCAGATGCCTACCGTCGCGGCCTGAGCGAGCGCTCCTCGCTCCCTGGTTCGGTCACTTCCCCACCCTGGCCTGCGCGCCACGCGCCGCACAAAGCTTGCCGTGCGGCTGACGGCGGCCAAACCGTAGCCATTCCCATTTCGTCGGCGCGCGCGCGGAGTTTGTATAGTGGCGGTCTGCCCAATCGGCCTGCCGGAGAGCGATCATGAAAGGCGATGCGAAAGTCATCGAGTTCCTCAACAAGGTGCTCTACAACGAACTGACCGCGATCAACCAGTACTTCCTGCATTACCGCATGTACAAGGACTGGGGCTACACGGAACTGGCCGAGCACGAGTACAAGGAATCGATCGAGGAGATGAAGCATGCCGATCACCTGATCGAGCGCATCCTGTTCCTCGACGGCCTGCCCAACTTGCAGCATCTGGGCAAACTGCGCATCGGCGAAAACGCGCTGGAAGCTTTGCAGGGCGACCTGGATCTGGAGCTGGCCGCGACGGTCGACCTGCGCGCGGCGATCGCGCACAGCGAAGGCATCGCCGACTATGTCAGCCGCGATCTGTTCAAGAACATCCTGCATGACGAGGAAGAACACATCGACTGGCTGGAGACCCAGTTCAGCCTCGTCAAGGACATCGGCGCGGAGCGCTATCTGCAAAGCAAGATGCAGAGCTGAGTCGCTTCGCCCGCAACCGGCTGTCCCGGTGACAGCTGCGCCATCGAAGCGTGCGCTCCTTCCTTGACGCTGTGATCGCGGCAGGGCTATATCTTTGTTTTTCCCGGATTGGTCCGTATGGCTTCACGACCACCGCCGCGCTTCGTCGTGCGCAAGCAGGATGACATGGGCAACCGTCAGCGTCGGCTGTGGTTTGGGCTGGCCTGGCTGGGCAGCCTGCTGCTGACCGGACTGGTGGTCGGCCTGCTCGCACGGCGCACTGCCCCGGCGGCCGTGGATCAGCGGCAGTTGCGCACCCTGCGTGCACAGATCGATGACCTGCAACAGCAGCTGGTGAACCTGCAGCGCGGCGACCAGGTGAATGAGGTCGCCACCCGCTCGCTGCGCGGCACGCTGGCGCAGCGCGAGGAAGAGATCAATGGTCTGCGCGCCGACCTGGGCTTCTATTCGCGGCTGGTCGGCGGCGACGCACAGCACCAGGGCCTGAAGCTGCAAGAGGTGAAACTGCAGCCGATCGCGGGTTCGCGCGGATGGAACCTCACCCTCAGCCTGACCCAGAGCACCCGTCGCGACGATGCGATAACCGGCAATGCGCTGGTCAGCGTGGAAGGCCTGCGCGCCAACAAGGTGGTACAACTGGATTGGTCAGCGCTCGGCGATGCCGCGCAAAAGGATGGCCTGCCGTTCCGCTTCATGTATTTTCAGCAGCTGCACGGCACCATCGTGCTGCCGACGGATTTCCGTCCGACCCGGCTGCGCATCAGCATTCAGCCCGCGGGTGACGAACCGGTGACCCGAACGGTCGCGTGGGGCGACGCGCTCAGCGGCAACATCACCACGACAGCCCAGGGGGATCCCGATGTTCAACCGTAACCGCAACGAACGCAGCAGCGCCAGCCACGAGACCAGCCTGATCGCCCGCGGCACGGTGATCCGCGGTGACCTGCGTTTCAGCGGCGCGCTGCACCTGGATGGCCGCATCGAGGGCACCGTGTTGGGCGAAGGCGAGGATGCGATGTTCACGCTCAGCGAGCATGGCCAGGTGCAGGGCGAGATCCGCGTGCCACACGCGGTGATCAACGGCCATGTGACGGGCGATGTCCACATCAGCGCCCGGCTGGAGCTGGCGCCACAGGCGCGCATCGACGGCGATCTGCGCTATCACACGCTGGAAATGGCGGCCGGCGCACAGGTGAACGGACGGATCTCCCGCCAGGCCGAGGAAGGTCGGCGCGAACTGCCGGCACCGGACGCGCCGGCCCACGATGCGCTGGATGAGGCGGTACCGGCCTGAAGCGGTATGCTTGCGCTTGTCCGTCACGGCCCCATTTAGAACAGTTATGGAAACGTTCGTCAGCATTCCCGATTACCGCAGCAGTGGCTCACCATTGGTGTTCACCGCGGCAGCCGCACATAAAGTGCATGAGCTGATTGCCGAAGAGGGCAATCCGGCGCTGAAACTGCGGGTGTACATCACCGGTGGCGGCTGCTCGGGCTTCCAGTACGGCTTCACGTTTGACGAAGCCCAGGCCGAGGACGATTTTGCGATCGAACGCGAAGGCGTGACGCTGTTGTGCGACCCGCTGTCGCTGCAGTACCTCACCGGCGCGCAGATCGACTACGCCGAGAACCTCAGCGGTTCACAATTCGTCATCAGCAATCCGAACGCCAAGACCACCTGCGGCTGCGGCTCCTCGTTCTCCACCTGAGCGGATCGCTTCCATGGACAGGGCCAAGCTGCCGCGACCAAACACCTTCGCCGGGCTCAGCCTGATCCTCGACCGTGTCGCCGAGCGGCGCGACGAGTCTGCCTGGATCGCTGAACAGGCTCGCTCCGCCGAAGCGCGCTATCTCCTGCTGGACGCGGCGGGCGAAGCGTTCATGCAGAAGGACCGTGAGGCCCTGCGTTGGCTCGACGCGAACGAGCGCGAACAACTGCTCGGTGACTTGCCCGCGAGCCTGCTGGGCATCGCCAACCAGCGTCCGCTCTTCATGCTGGTACTGGACGACACCACCCGCATCGACGCTCTGGAAACCGCACTCGATGCGCGTCGCGTAAGTCTGCGCGCCGCGGGCCTGCAATTGTCGGCGGACGAAGCTGGACTGTTCGCTTATGCCAAGGGCTTGTCGCACTGGCAGCGAGAGACGCGGCACTGCGCTCACTGTGGCGCTCCATTGCAACTGGTCGCCGCCGGCCATCGCGCGCGATGCACGAACCCGGAGGACTGCGGCCGCCTGCATTTCCCACGCACGGATGCGGCCGTCATCATGCTTGTCGAACACGATGGCGCATGCTTGCTCGGTCGCCAGGCCGGCTGGCCGCCAGGCCGCTACTCCACCCTGGCCGGTTTCGTCGAGCCAGGCGAGTCACTGGAAGACGCGGTGCGCCGCGAAGTGGCCGAAGAAGCCGGCGTCATCGTCGACGAAGTCCGCTATCACTCTTCGCAGCCATGGCCGATGCCCGCCTCGCTGATGGTCGGCTTCATCGCCACCGCGGTGTCGCGCCAGATCAGCAAGCGCGACCACGAACTGGAAGACGCGCGCTGGTTCACACCGCAGCAGATTGTCGACGGCCTGGCCGACGGCAGCTTCCTGCCATCGATGGCGTTGTCGGTGTCCTACCACTTGCTGGCGCACTGGCTGCAGCAGCGAGCGGGGCTGGATCTGGATGAGTTGGTTGCCAACACCGCCTCGCGCTGACTTCCTGTGAGAGTCACCGCGGCGCCCTTACATCGGCGAACTTGAGGTCGATCAGCCTGTCACAGCTCCGGCACATCACTGGGATCGGAGATGGCACGCAGGGGCAATCCGCTACACATCGGCTTCGATGCTCCCCTGCGCTCGCGCGTTGTGCGCCGTCCCAGTGCACCGACACGGCGTGACGCAGTGCGGCGGGGAGCCATCCTCGGTAGCGTGTTCGCCGGCCATCTCGCCGTCCTCATGCTGGTGCTGCATCCCTCGTGGCGTCGGATTGAGCCTGTGAGGAGCCAGCACGGCGCTGATGTGCTTCGGCTCACCTTTGATCCATTGCCGGAGATTTCCCGATCTTCGTCCAGCCATGCCCTCGCGCGAATGCCGGCCGGGGTAAAACCGGTACGACGAGCGATCGCGCCGCCAAGGGCTCCGACCGCAGTCGTCACGCAATCAACAAATGTCACTTCGTCGACAGCCACAGCTTTGATCGTTGCGGTACCGCCAGCCGGTGATCTTCGCCGCAGCTACGAGCCCGGCGATTTCCGGTCGGCTCTGCAAAACGCACAGCGAACAAAGACCGATCACATTCCCGGTGTCGCCACGCCACTGATCGGTGGCATCCAGCTTCAAGCGAGATCCAACATCAAGGGAACCGCGCACGCGGTCACCGAATATATCCGCTGCACGGACAAGCAATTGGAAATGGAGAATGGCCGCGACCAGTTCAGCACACCTCAGTTGATGGATCGCGCGCTCCAGTTGGACGGCTGCAGGCCGCATTCCGAGCATCCGGAAGCCGATGCCGCGGTGGATGAGATCGCGCATCGCATGGTCTTCGGCCACTGACGGCCGCCACCTCATCAAGAGCGCGCGGCACGGCTCACCTAGTTGAACCTGCTCGGAGATCAAACACTCGCTTACAATGCGGATACTGCCCGCGAGTCCGCATCATGGCCATCCGCCTACTTACCGCTCTCATCGCCCTCGGTCTGCTGCACGTCATGCCACAACTGGCGCGCTGGCGTGATGACGGCCTGTTCCGGCGCTGGGTCGCGCAGTTGGCGGATACCAGTGGAGCAGGGCGCGTTGTGCTGGCTCTGTTGCTGCCGCTGGGGTTGTGTCTGCTGCTGTCGTGGCTGCTCGGTTACCTGCCGCCGGGCGACTTGCTGCAGATGCTGTTTTCGCTCGCCGTACTGCTGTACTGCTTCGGTCCGCGTGAATTCGAAAGCGACCTGGAAGCGATCCTGCATGCCCCCGATGGCGCCCGCCGCGAAGCCGCGGCGCAGGCACTCGCCGACGATGGCGGCACGATCGCCTGGAACGCACCGGATCTGGGGGTGGCGATCGCCTATGCGGCGTTGCGTCGACGCTTCGCCGTACTGCTATGGTTTTTTCTGCTGGGTCCGGTCGGTGCACTGCTGTACCGACTGGCACAGACGCTGGGCCGCGATGAATCGTTGCGACTGGATCAGGCGGCCCGCACCGCGGCACGTTACCTGGCAAACGCACTGGACTGGTTACCGGCGCAGTTGCTGGTATTCACGCTCGCCGTGGTGGGTCATTGGGAGGCCGTCATTGGCGCCTGGCGCCGCTCGCACCAGCAATCGACGACCAACAGCTGGTATACCTCCGGCCCCGATTTTCTGGGCGCCGCCGCGCAAGCCGACATCCTCACCGACATTGAGGCCGGCGACGGCTACGCCGAGGAACGCAGCGACCCGCTGGTTGAACTGGTGCGTCTGCGCAGTGCACTGCTGCGTGCCTTGCTGGCCTGGCTGAGCGCGGTTGCGTTGATCGTGCTGGGCGGCTGGCTGGCGTAACGCGGTCGTATTGGCGTGCGGCGGCGAATGACTGGAAGAGCAGGGCGCTAAGCCCGCTCGCCTCTCAGCTCGCGCACACGCACTTCCAGTGCCGCGGCGTTCGTTTGGTCCGCTGCCATTGGCGCATCGATTACCAATTCCACCCGCGCACGGAAACGCCGCGGCAGACGCGCGCGATGCAACATCGAATCGCGCCGGCTCCAGACGCTGCCCCACAGGCCACGCAATGCCATCGGCAAGACCGGCACCGGTCGCCGCGCCAGGATCTTCTCCACGCCGGGACGGAAGGGCGAGATTTCGCCATCGCGGGTCAGGCTGCCTTCGGGAAAAATGCACACTACCTCGCCAGCCAGCAGCGCTTCATCGACGGCGTCGTAAGCCTGCTGCAATACCTGCGGATCTTCCTTGTAGCCGGCAATCGGAATCGCCTTGGCGGTGCGGAACACGAAGCGCAGCACCGGGATGTTGAAGATCCTGTGGTCCATCACGAAACGAACGGGGCGGCGCAGGTTCGCCATCAGCAGCAACGGATCCATGAAGCTCACGTGGTTGCATACCAGCAACACCGCGCCCCCCTCGGGGATGTTCTGCGCGCCGTCGACGCGTACCCGATACAACGTGTTCACCAGCACCCAGGTGATGAACCGCATCACGAATTCGGGCACCAGCGTGAAGATGTACAGCGCCACCAGCGCATTGAGCACCGCCGTGGCGAGGAAAATCTGCGGCGCGCCCAGACCCAGCGCACCCAGGCCCAGACCGAAACCTGCGGCACAGCAGATCAATACCGCGTTGATGATGTTGTTGCCGGCGATCACCCGCGATAGCCGATCGCGCGGCGTACGGCTCTGGATGAACGCAAACAGCGGCACCACGTAGAAGCCAGCGAACATGCCGATCAGGGTCAGATCCAGCGCGACGCGCCAGCTGCCCGCTCCCTGCAGAAACGATAGCCAGTTCAGCCCGTGTGTCAGCGCCGCACCAGGCCGCGCAAGGAACAGGTCGATGCCGAATGCAGTCAATCCGAACGCACCCAGCGGCACCAGACCCACTTCCACCCGCCGTCCCGACATCCGCTCGCACAGCAGCGAACCGATGCCGGTGCCGATGGAAAACAGCGTCAACACCAGGATATTGACCGAGCCATCCCCACCCAGGTTCAGCTTCGTGTAATTCGGCAACTGCGCGACCAGCACCGTGCCGAAGAACCAGAACCACGAAATGCCCAGCACCGCATTGAACACCGCCCGATCCTGCCGGGTGATGCCGAGCACGCGCGCCGTTTCGCTGAACGGATTCCAGTTGAATTTCAATGCCGGTGCAGTGGCCGGCGCCGGCGGGATCGCCCGGCTGGCAAGATAACCGGTCACTGCCACCGCGATCGTCAGCGCACCTGCCAGCAGCGTGCCAATGCCAGCAACTTCCATCAGCGCACTGCCGGCGATCATGCCGATCAGGATCGCCAGCTGGGTGCCCGTTTCGATCAGTCCATTGCCACCGACCAGCTCGGTCGGCCGCAGCGCCTGCGGCAGGATCGCGTATTTGATCGGCCCGAACATCGTCGAATGCAGCCCCATCAGGAACAGCACGACCAGCAGCAATGATGTGTGATGCGTATGGAACCCGATGGCCGCCAGCACCATCGCACCGATCTCGAACAGTTTTATGTAACGGATGATCTGGCTCTTCTCATACTTCTCCGCCAACTGGCCCGCCGTGGCTGAGAACAGGAAGAACGGAATGATGAACAGGGCCGGCGCGAGATTTGTGTAGAGCGACACCGTGTGGTCGTCCAGCCCCATCTGGAACGCCACCAGCATCACCAATGCATTGCGGAACGCGTTGTCGTTGAACGCACCCAGCGCCTGGGTCCAGAAGAATGGCGCGAAGCGCCGTTTGCCCAACAGTGCGAATTGGCTCATGCCTGCCCCTTGAAGTGCTCGAGTCAACCTGAAGCCTGGCGAGCGCGTTGGCAAAGACTACGCTACGACGCTGACTTGGAGGTTTGAAGATACCGCGTTTTATTGCGCCGCAGCATCCGGACGCCTTGTAGTCCTTAGTCTTGCCAATGTCTCTACATGATCGCGCCGCGGCGGCCATCCACCTGTAACGCGTTGTCGAGTAAAGATTTGTAACTACCTGCGACATAAGAGCAATATCGCAATATATTAATGTTGAATGCCTTAGAGTAACGCAGGCTTCAGCTAATTTCGTATAATCTTACGTCCTCCGATCCCTACACACTTGTCGCGGCGACTCTCATGAACATGCATCAACCCGCTCATTCTGTGCCTACAGGCACCTTCTCGGATCGCATTAAATTGCTGATTCAGCGGGTGGGAAGCGCCACGGAGATCGCCCGCATGTGCGGATTCTCCGAGGGCGTGGTGCGCAGCTGGCGCGACGGCAATACCGACCCGTCACGCGCACGTTGCGTCACCCTCGCGCGTACCTTGGGCATTTCGCTGGTCTGGCTGGTGGCGGGCGAAGGCGCGATTCAGATCGATGCGACCGCAAACACCCGCGACGATCAGTACAGCACCGACACGATTTCAGCGCGACATCGGGCCAAACTCACTTCGACCGCGGTCGCTGCACTCCCCGCGCAAGGTACCGGTGTGGATGGGCAACGGTTGAACACCGCGATGAAGATCCTGCAGTCCGAGCTTGAATTGGCGGACAGTCGCCTTACGCTGGCCGACAACACCGACATGCTCGCCGATCTCTACGAGATCCTCGGTCCTGGCGGTCACAACGTGGATACCCGTGCGATGGTGACGTTCAATCATCGACTGGCAGATCGCATTCGCCAGAGTCGCCAGACCACCGCCTGACCCGGCTCGATTGCCATAAAAAACGGCAGCCTGACGGCTGCCGTTTTCGTGTGTGCGACCATGGATGCTCAGAGCAGCGCGATATCGGCAATCGCGCTGAACTGCGCCTTCAACTGCCCGAGCAGGGCCAACCGGTTCGCACGCACGGCCGGGTTATCGGCATTCACCAGCACGCTCTCGAAGAACGTATCCACCGGTGCCTGCAGTTGCGACAGCCTGGCCAGCACGGCGGCGTAATCGCCGGTTCCCAGTGACTCGGCCGTTTCCCGCCGCGCGGAAGCCAGCGCATCGGCCAGCTCGCGCTCCGCGTCCGCTTCGAAGTGCACGGGATCGACCACATGGCCGATGGCAGGCGCATCGACTTCCTCGGCCTGTTTGCGCAGGATGTTGGCGACCCGCTTGTTGGCGGCAGCCAGACTGACGGCTTCCGGGCGACGGCCGAACTCGGCCACCGCGCGCAGGCGCCGATCGAAGTCGGCCAGACTGCCTGGCTGTACGGCCAGCACGGCTTCGAACTGTGCGTTGTCGAAGCCCTGTTCGGCGTAGTAGCCGCGCAGGCGATCCAGTACGAACGCGTAGAGCTCATCGACCAGGATCGCTCGCCGCTGACCCGCATTCAGGACGGGTAGCTTGCCGTCCTTGCCAGGTTTCAAACCCGATGCCAGCGCACTGTCGGGCAGCAGCTCCAGCGCTTCGACAAAACTGCCGCGCAGATCAATCTCCATGCGAGCTTCAATCAGCGTGCGCGCCAGCCCCAGCGCAGCGCGGCGCAACGCGAACGGATCCTTGTTGCCGCTCGGCTTCATGCCTACGGCGAAAATGCCCGCCAGGGTATCCAGCCGTTCGGCGACGGCCAGCACCTGACCGACCTTCCCTGCGGCGATCGCATCGCCACCGAATCGCGGCTGGTAATAGCTGTCCAGCGCCTGCGCCACATCCGACGACTCGCCGTGATGGCTGGCGTAGTAACGCCCCATTACGCCCTGCAGTTCGGGAAATTCGCCAACCATGCGGGTCAGAAGATCGCACTTGCTCAGACTCGCCGCCCGGGTCGCTGCACCGGCATCGACACCGACGCGATTGGCGATGATCCGGGCCAGCTCGGCCACACGAACGCTCTTATCCCACAAGCTGCCCAGCGCTTGCTGGTAGGTGACGCTCTTGAGCTGTTCCTGATAGCCGGCCAACGGCGTTTTCAGATCCGCGTCCCAGAAGAATTTCGCATCGGCAAAGCGCGGACGGATCACCCGTTCGTAGCCTTTGCTGATCTCGCCGGGATCCTTGCTGTCGATGTTCGCGATGCCGATGAAATGCTCGGTAAGCTTGCCCGCTGCATCGAACACCGGCACGAACTTCTGGTTGGTCTCCATCGTGGTGACCAGCGCTTCCGGCGGCACGGCGAGAAACTCACGCTCGAACGTGCAGGCAATCGCCACCGGCCATTCGGTGAGGTTGGCGATCTCATTGAGCAATGCGTCGTCCAGTCGTGGCACCCCTCCGGTTTCACTGCTTACACGGGCCACTTCGTCACGGATGCGCTGGCGACGCTCGACCGGATCGGCCAGCACGTTCGATGCACGCATTGCATCCAGGTAGCTGTCGGCATCGCCCAGATGCACCGGTTGCGGATGCATGAAGCGATGGCCACGCGATTTGCGTCCGCTTTTGAGACCTAGCGCCTCGCCGTCGACGATCTCAGAGCCGTGCAACATCACCAGCCAGTGCGCCGGGCGCACAAAACTGTAGTCGTGATCACCCCAGCGCATCGGCTTGGGGATCGGCAGGGACTTTAATGCTTCGTTGACGATCTCTGGCAGCAAAACACTGAGCGGTTGCCCGGGCCTGGTCGTGCGACAGATGAAGCGCTCGCCCTTGTCCGTCTGCATGCGCTCGAGAGCAGCAACCTTGACCCCGTTCTTCGTGGCGAAACCGAGCAAGGCAGGCGTGGGATCGCCATTCGCATCCAGGCCAACGGATACCGCGGGGCCCAGCGACTCCGAATTCAATGTGGGCTGCGAGCTGGTCACCCACGGCAGATATACGGCAAGACGGCGCGGGGAGCAGAAAGCACGCCGGCCCTTGCCATGCTGCACGACACCGACACCAAAGGACCTGCTTTCCAGGCCCTTCACGATGGCATCGAAAAACGCCTTCGACAATTCATCGACGGCGTGGATAGGCAGCTCTTCCGTCCCGATCTCGATGAGCAGCGGCTTGCCGGTCCTGATCACGTCCTCAACCATGGGCCTGCTCCTTGCTGCTGTCGGAAACTGCGCTGGTTGAGGGAGTGTTCTTCAGCCCCGGGAAACCGAGCTTCTCGCGC
The DNA here is from genome assembly GCA_049280175.1 of Rhodanobacter sp. GTDB lineage: Bacteria > Pseudomonadota > Gammaproteobacteria > Xanthomonadales > Rhodanobacteraceae > Rhodanobacter. The sequence continues at coordinate 7,341 of JBAPPP010000200.1, read as the reverse complement.
TGCGCGACATAGGTTTCGGCAACGCTGCGCGACAACGTGCGCACGCGCAGGATATAGCGCTGGCGTTCGGTGACGCTGATGGCACGACGCGCATCGAGCAAGTTGAATGTGTGACTGGCCTTCATCACCTGCTCGTAGGCCGGCAGCGGCAGGTTCGCAGCGATCAACTGGTTCGCGGTCATTTCGCATACGTCGAACCAGCGCAGCAGTTCGGTCACATTCGCGTGTTCGAAATTGTAGGTGCTCTGCTCGACCTCGTTCTGATGGAACACGTCGCCGTAGGTGACGGTGCCACGCGGGCCGGTCGTCCAGACCAGGTCGTAGACGTTGTCCACGTTTTGCAGATACATCGCCAGGCGTTCCAGGCCGTAGGTGATCTCGCCGGTCACCGGGCGGCATTCCAGTCCGCCGGCCTGTTGGAAGTAGGTGAACTGGGTCACTTCCATGCCGTTCAACCAGACTTCCCAGCCGAGACCCCACGCGCCTAGCGTCGGCGACTCCCAGTTGTCTTCGACGAAGCGCAGGTCGTGCACCAGCGGATCCAGCCCGAGTTCCTTCAGCGAACCGATGTACAGCTCGAGAATGTTTTCCGGGTTCGGCTTCATCACCACCTGATATTGGTAGTAATGCTGCAGACGATTCGGGTTCTCGCCGTAGCGGCCGTCGGTGGGCCGACGGGACGGCTGCACGTAAGCGGCGGCCCATGGTTCCGGACCGAGCGAACGCAGAAAAGTTGCGGGGTGGAAGGTGCCTGCGCCGACCTCGGTGTCGAGGGGCTGCAACAAGACACAACCCTGCGCCGCCCAGTAGCGGTTGAGGGTCTGGATCACATCCTGGAAGGTGCGCGCGGACATGGTTTTCCGTGACCTTGGGTAAAGCGCGTTAGTATAGCCGTAGCTTGCTTTCCCGCTGGACTAAGGCCGGCAACAGCATCACGGGGGACCCTTCTGGATGGCCGCATCACCGCAAATCGCATCCCTGCTCGGCCGCCGCGGCCGGCTGGAACTGGACGATCTGCTGGCCGCGCTGGTGGTCGATGGTTATCTGCTGGCCGATGACGCCAAGCAGGTGCGCATGGGCGCACGCGCGGGCCGCAGCACCGTGGAACTGCATCCGCTGGTGCTGATCGCCAACGCCAAGCTGGCCAATCAGCGCGAGCCGGGGCGACCGCTGAAACTGGAGGGGTTGACCGAGTGGCTTGCTGGCCATGCCGGACTGCCGTATCTGAAAATCGATCCGATGAAGATCAACGCCTCATCGGTGACCCAGGTGGTGAGTCATGCGTACGCCCAGCGCCACCGGATCTTGCCGGTCGCGGCAGCGACGGGCGAAGTGACGTTTGCCACCTGCGAACCGTTCGATGCGGCATGGGCTGCTGATCTGGCGCAGATGTTGCGGCGCGACGTACGTCGCGTGGTGTCCAGCCCGCTGGACATCAACCGCTACCTGCAGGAGTTCTACGGCGTCCAGCGCTCGATCCAGATGGCACAGGACGCGAAGGGCAGCGACAGTTCGGCGGCAATCCTCAACTTCGAGCAGCTGGTCGAGCTTGGCAAGAGCGGCGAAGTCGGCGCCGATGACCGCCATGTGGTGCATATCGTCGACTGGTTGCTGCAGTACGCGTTCGAGCAACGCGCGTCGGATATCCACCTGGAACCACGCCGCGAAACGGGGCTTATCCGTTTCCGCATCGACGGTCGAATGCACAAGGTGTTCGAGCTGCCTTCGCCGGTGATGACGGCCGTGACGGCACGTATCAAGATCCTGGCGCGCATGGACGTGGCGGAGAAGCGCCGGCCGCAGGACGGGCGCATCAAGACGCGCTCCGCAACTGGCCGCGAGGTCGAGCTGCGCATCTCCAACATGCCCACCGCGTTCGGCGAAAAGGTGGTGATGCGTATTTTCGACCCGGACCTGGTCGTCAAGGATTTTGCCCAGCTCGGCTTTTCCCCCGGCGAGGGCGCGCTCTGGCGCAGCATGGTGGAGCGGCCACATGGCATCGTGCTGGTCACCGGCCCCACCGGCTCAGGCAAGACCACCACTCTGTATTCCACCCTGAAACATCTGGCCACGCCGGAACTCAACGTGTGCACGGTCGAAGATCCGATCGAGATGGTCTCGCCCGAATTCAACCAGATGCAGGTGCATGCGGCGATCGACCTGGATTTTGCGGCCGGCGTGCGCACGCTTTTGCGACAGGATCCGGACATCATCATGGTCGGCGAAATCCGCGATCTGGAAACGGCGCAGATGGCCGTGCAGGCGTCGCTCACTGGTCACCTGGTGTTGTCCACCCTGCATACCAACGATTCGCCCAGCGCGGTCACCCGTCTGCTTGATCTTGGCGTGCCGCATTACCTGATCCAGTCCACCCTGACCGGTGTGGTAGCACAGCGACTGGTACGCACCTTGTGCCCGCACTGCAAGCAGGCAACCACGCAGGATCCACAAGCGTGGAATGTCCTCACCCACGGCTGGTCGGTACCCGTGCCGGAGCAGGTGTTCCAGCCGGTCGGCTGCCTTGAGTGCCGCAACACCGGTTTTCTCGGTCGCACCGGCATCTATGAAATGATGAAAGTGTCGCCACGGCTGCGCGGGCTCATTTCGGCGCAGCTTGATCTGGGCAACTTCGGTCAGGCAGCGTTGTCCGAGGGCTTGCGGCCGTTGCGCATCTCGGCCGCCGACCAGGTGGCCGCCGGACTGACCACCGTGCAGGAAATCCTTACCGTCCTGCCACCAATTGAAGCATTCGACGATACACCGCCGTAAAGACGTCCATCTTGTATTTGAATATCCCCGCATGAAACCTGTTCTGATCATCCGCACCGGCCGCGCGCCCGACAATATCCGTGGTCGGCATGGCGACTTTCCGCATTGGTTCCGCATCTGCACCCGGCTGCTGCCGCAGCAAGTGCAAGTGGTCGATGTGGCTGCCGGCGAATCGCTGCCACCGCCACAACAGGTTGCCGGCGCCATGATCACCGGCTCTGCCGCGATGGTCACCGAGCGCATCGCGTGGAGCGAGCGCACTGCCGGCTGGATCCGCCAGGCGATGGACATCGAACTACCGTTGTTCGGCGTGTGCTACGGCCATCAGTTGATGGCGCATGCGCTGGGGGGACACGTCGATTACCTGCCCGGCGGGCGAGAGATCGGTACCCAGCCGATCGAACTGCTGCATGGCGCCTCCGCCGACCCGCTGGCAGTCAACCTACCCAGCAGCTTCCGCGCACACACCACCCACGAACAGAGTGTGCTCGAGCCACCGCGCGGTTCCACCGTGCTGGCGCGCTCCGCTCGCGATCCGCATCAGTTGTTGCGGCACGGACCGAAGGCGATCAGCACCCAATTTCACCCGGAGTTCAATGCCGACGTGATGCGCGCCTACATCCGGCGCAAGCATGCCGACATGCGGCGTGAGGGCAGCGATCCGCAGCGGACCTTCAGCGATGTGGCTGCCACGCCGGCTGCCCGCCGGCTATTGCGGCAATTCGCTCATCAACACGGCTGGGCCAATGCCGCCGCATGGGGCTGAGCGTTCAACCACGCAAACGGCGGGCCACCGCATCGCGTGAAAACAGGGCAAACACCAGGCCGAACACAAAGCCGCCGATGTGCGCCCACCAGACGTACGCACCATAGCTGGGGCCGGCATAACTGAAGAGCAATTGCAGCAAGACCCAGATGCCGATCAGCAGAAACGCCGGCACCCGCACAAACTCCAGATACAACCCAAGCGGCAACACCAGGCCGAGCTTGGCGCGCGGAAACAGCGCCACATAGGTGCCTACTACGGCCGACACCGCACCGCTGCAGCCGATGATCGGTAATCGCACGCCTTGCAGCGACAAGGCGCCAATCAGGTTGGCCACAATCCCGCCGAGCACGAACAACAACAGGAACCGCAGCGAGCCCAGGGCACGCTCGCCGGGTAGGCCAAAGATCGCCAGAAACAATAGATTGCTCAGCAGATGCAACCACGTCACATGGATGAACAGCGCCGTGAACAACCGCAGCAGAGCAGGGTCGGTCAGCTGCGGCAGCAACGCCTCGTGGGGATCGAAAATATTCGCCGGTACCGTTCCCCATTCCAGCAGGAACGAAATCCGCTGCGGCGCCGGAGTCAGCGCTAGACCAACGAAGCACAGCACGCAGATACTGACGATCAGCAAGGTTGCCCAGTGCCATCGGGGCCGGCGACGTGTTTCGACATGCACAAACAAAGACGCACTCCCTGGGAACACCCGGTAACGACGGCGCGTCTCCCATGATAGGTGAAAGCGACTCAACCGGGGTTGCGCCAGTGCAGTTGGCGTTGGAAAACTCGGCAACGCACGCTCCTTCGAGATGATTTTCAAGAAATCTTCGATGTCGCGATCCGTTTTCCTCCTTGGATTCGTCCTTGGTATGTCCGAAACAAAAGGAGATATGCCATGTCCGATGAGTCCGTGATTTTGATCAATCTGCTGAAGGTCCAACCCGGGAAGCAGGAGGCGCTGATCGCGCTCTTGAAGCAGAACACCGACGCGGTGATCCGCACGCTCCACGGCTGGAAGGCGACCCGGCTGATCGCGGCAAAGGACGGCGCGGGCGTCCTCATCTACTCCGAGTGGGAGACTCCCGCAGCCGTCGAGGCGATGCGCGGCGATCCGCGCATGAAAGCTTATTTCCCGAAAATCAGCGCGCTGGCGAGCCTGGATTCGCTCATGGGCTCGACGGTGTTGAGCAAAACCCCGTGAGGGCGAAGAGAGGAGAAGCGCCATGGCCCACATGGTCGTGATCTACCGAACACCGAAGAACGTCGAGGCATTCGACCGACATTACTTCGACATCCACGTGCCCCTCGCCAAGAAGATTCCGGGTCTCAGGAAATACGAGGTCAGCGACGGCCCCATCGCAACGCAGCTAGGAGCCGCCCCTGTTCATCGGATCGGAACACTGCATTTCGATGACCTTGCCGCGATCGAGAAGGCATTTGCAAGCGCGGAGGGACGAGCGGCTGGGGCAGATCGTCAACTTTTTGCGCCTGATGACTCGGGCGTTCAAATGTTCCTTTTCGATAGCAGGGAAGTTTGAAGCCCCCTTTTTGTTCTTCTCGGCGAGCGAGCGGGCAAAATGACCACGAGATGGTGGGGTGGCTGCTTATGCACATCGTAAAGATCGAAAAACCAGACGAAGAGAGCTCAGCGATGTCAGCAACCAAAGCGGTTTTTGTCCTGGTCCACGGTGGTTGGCATAACCATTCGGCGTGGGACAGGGTTACGCCATTACTTGAAGCCAGTGGCTTCGCGGCCTTGACGCTAGACCTTCCCGGCGCGGGAGCAAACGCGATGGCACCCACGTCGCTCGATCTTCGCCCGTTTGATCCCGCTGCGTTCGCCACCGAGCGGTCGCCTATCGTCGGAGTTACGCAAGAGGAGCGGACGCAAGCGGTAGTCACGTTGGTAAAAGAAGCTGCGTTACTCAGCGACGGCAAGGTCATCCTGGTCGGGCACTCGGCTGGCGGGATGACGATTTCGGCGGTCGCCGAGCAGGTTCCGGACCTGCTTCTCGCGGTCGTCTATCTTGCCGGGTTCATGCTGCCGAACGGCATGCCGTTGCTCGCGATGCTTCAGCATGAAACCCTGTCGTCGGCGCTGGCGCCTGGGCTGTTCGTGGGCGACCCCATCGCCATTGGCGCGACAAGGATCCATGCCGGATCAACCGACGAAGCCTACAGATCGCTGCTCAAAGCGGCGTTTTATGGCGACGTACCGGACTCTGAATTCGCGCATGCGGCAGCGCAACTTCATTGCGACGAATCGAACGCCGGCGCCATAGCCCCATCGAAAATTACGCCGGGAAGATTTGGCACGGTGCCGCGCCATTACATCCGTTGCACGCAGGATCGCGCGATTCCGTTAACAGGTCAGGATCACATGATTGCGGCGGTTGACGGTGCCATCGGCAGCAAGACAACGACCCACACATTGGAAAGCAGCCATTCGCCATTCCTGTCACAACCGGCCACCCTGTCGAAGATTCTCATCGACATTGGTGTCCAATCCTTGGCGGAACAGAGCGCGGAAGCGCCGTAGGTCTCGAACCATGAACACGGAAGCATTCGAGGAGGGTCTGAAGACGCTGCGGCCACGCCTTCATCGCTACTGCGCGCGCATGACGGGATCGGCGGTCAATGGCGAGGATGTATTGCAGGATTCCCTCGTCAAAGCCCTTCAAGCGCAAGCCCAGGGTGCCGTGGTGGACAACCTTGAGGGTTGGCTGTTTCGCATCGCCCACAACGCGAGCCTCGATTTCCTGCGCGATAGGTCCCGGAACACGGTCGTTCCGCTCACCGAAGACATCGAAGCGGCGCCCATACCCGAGGCGGACATCGTCAAGATCAGCTTTCAGGCGTTTCTGCGGCTGCCTGAACTCCAGCGTTGCGCGGTGATCCTCAAGGATGTTCTGGGTCATTCGGTCGACGAGATCGCAAGCATCGCCGAGTGTTCTCCCGCAGCCGCCAAATCGGCGCTTCAACGCGGCCGCGTTGCGCTGCGACTGCTTGCGCAGGCGCCCAAAGACACCCGGCTGCCACTGATGTCCGATTCGGACCGTCGCAAGATCACTGCTTACGTCCATCTTTTTCAGAGCGGCGATTTCGACGCCATCCGCGCCATGCTCGCCGACGACGTGAAGCTCGATCTTGTGAACCGGCTCCAATTACAAGGACGCGACAAGATTGGTCTCTATTTCACGCGCTATGCGGAAGTAACGAAATGGCGGTTCGCCCTCGGCGCGGTTGAAGGACATCCAGCCATGCTGGTCTTCGACAGCACCGGCCCGATGGGAAAACCTGCGCACTTTGTCCTGATCGAGTGGTCGGAAAACCGGATCATCGAGATCCGAGATTTCTTGTTCGCCCCGTATGTGCTCGAAGCCATTGATTGGGTTCGGTTGGGCTAGGCAGTTTTGGACGAGCGCAGAGCGGCCGCGATGAGGCGTCGTGACTCCCAGCCGCCACCCCTACGAAGGCAGGGACCCAGTGCTTTGCGCTTTATCCGTTGGTTCCACCGTCTGGAAAACGCATGAGCTGCTAGCAGTGTTCAGAGCAAGCGCACTGGGTTCCTGCCTACGCAGGAATGACGAGCCACAAAGACGAAGGCCTTCCCGGTTAAGGGAAGGCCTTCTTGGATAAAGCCCCTGGCGGTGACCTACTCTTGCTCGGTCGCAGGGGGATTGGGGTGGGGTAAAGCTCTTGATCTGCGGCCTCCGGCAGAGCCCCCCACCCCGCCTCCCCCTGGGAGCAGGGGGGGGAGCAGAGCGGGCGGCCTCTGCTGTCGTTGACGAGCACCCAAAGAA